>JAVHLY010000013.1 GCA_031081585.1 Armatimonadota bacterium | reverse complement strand
CTAGTGTACACTACTGGCGAGGCGGCGCCGCGGCGGCGCCGCCTGCGCGTGCAGGGCAGGAGCGTGATGGCGTGAGCGTGCGCACCCGGTATGCCGGCAGTCCGACCGGCTACCTCCACATCGGCGGCGCCTGGATGGTCTTCTTCAACTGGCTCTTCGCCCGCCACCACGGCGGGGCGTTCGTCCTGCGCGTGGAGGACACCGACCGCACCCGCTCCACCGAAGCCTACGAGCGGGCCATCCTGGAGGACATCCGCTGGCTGGGCCTCGACTGGGACGAAGGGCCCGACGTGGGCGGCCCCTACGGGCCCTACCGCCAGTCGGAGCGCCTCGCCCTCTACCGGCGGTACGCGCAGGCGCTGCTCGACCGCGGCGCCGCCTACCCCTGCTACTGCACGCCGGAGGAGCTGGCCGCCGAGCGGGAGCGCGCGCGGGCCCAGGGCGTCCCCTACCGCTACTCGGGGCGCTGCCGCGACCTCACCCCCGAGGCGCGGGCGGCCTTCGAGGCGGCGGGGCGCCGCCCGGCCCTGCGGCTGCGCGTCGCCGACCGCGCCCATCCCATCGTCGTTCACGACCTGATCCGCGGGACGGTGCGCTTCCCCCCCGAGCACCTCGACGACCAGATCATCGTCCGCAGCGACGGGTGGCCGCTCTACAACTTCGCCAACGTCGTGGACGACCACCTCATGGCCATCACCCACACCATCCGGGGCGCCCAGCACCTGAGCAACGCCCCCAAGCAGCTCGTCATGTACGAGGCGCTGGGGTGGACGCCGCCGACCATGGCCCACCTGCCGGAGATCCTGGGCCCCGACCGCAAGAAGCTGAGCAAGCGCACCGGGGCGGTGGCCGTGCGCGAGCTGGCCGCGCAGGGCTACCTCCCGGAGGCGGTGCTGAACTTCCTCGCCCTCATGGGGTGGCATCCCGAGGCGGACCGGGAGGTTTACGAGCTGGAGGAGCTCGTCCGCACCTTCGACATCGCGGCGGTGGGGCGCTCCCCCGCCGTCTTCGACCCGGCGAAGCTGACCTGGCTCAACGGCGTGCACATGCGCCGGGCCCTGGCGGACCATCCGGAGCGGGTGGTCGACATCTGCCTGCGGGTGCTGCAGGACGCCGGGCTGGTGCCGCGCCCGGCCAGTGCCGCCGACCGCGCCTACGTCGCCCGGGTGGTGGAGGTCCTGGGGGACCGCCTGAAGGTGGGGGCCGACGTGCTGGCCTACGGGGACTTCTTCTTCACCGACACGGTGCGGGTGGACCCGCAGGCGGCCGCCCAGCACCTCGCCCGGCCGGAGACGCGCGAGCTGCTGCGCGCCCTGGCTGACCGGGTGGCCGCGCAGGGAGACGGGTGGGACCGGGCGAAGGCGGAGGAGGCGGTGCGGGGGCTGGCGGCGGAGCGGGGAGTGAGCAGCCGCGCCATCATCCACCCGGCGCGCGTGGCCCTCACGGGCAAGACGGTGGGTCCGGGGCTCTTCGAGCTGATGGAGGTCCTGGGCCGGGAGCGGGTGGTGCAGCGGTTGCGCGCGGCAGCGGCCTGAGGCGCGGCCGCGGAACGAGGGGAGGAGGACGATGCTCGGAGGTCGGGGTGCAACGCGGTCGCAGGGTCTTCTCGCGGCGGTCCTGGCGGTGACGCTGGCGCTGTGGCTCGTCCTGGCCGGAGGCCTTCGCGCCGCCCGCGCCCTCGAGACGCTGGCGCCCATCGTCCTCTGGCCCCCGGATGAATACCACACCGGGGGGGCCTATACCGCGATCCAGGCGGCTCCCGACGGCAGCCTCTACCTTGGCACGACCTACTACGACGGGTTCGGGCGCCTGCTGGTCCTCCCGCCCGGCGGGCGCGAGTGGCGCGTCATCACCGATACCGGCACGGCGACAGGCGACCGGACCACCGGCCCGTACTCCCAGGCGAAGATCCACACCAAGCCGGTCATCGCTCCCGACGGCAAGGTCTACTTCGGAACGAAGGTCGGCCAGACGGTGTCCAAGGCCCCGGGGAGCTATCGGGGTGGCTACCTCCTGGTCTACGACCCCGCGACGGGTCGGGTAACCAACCTGGGGATGCCCCGCCCGCACCAGAGCATCATTGCCGTCGGTCTGGACGTGCGTCGCGGTGTGGTCTACGCGCTGTCCGACCCCGAAGGGCACCTGGTCGCCTACGACCTGCGGACCCGACGCTTCGACGACAAGGGCGAGCTGAAGGGACCGGAGAAGGTGACGCGCTACCTGGTGGTGCTGGCAAACGGCGACGTCTTCCACAGCGCAGGGGAGGAGGCCGTGATGCGCTACCGGGCGGCCGCCGACCGCATCGAGCGGCTCCCGTTGCGCTTCACCGGCCAGGGGCGCTATGAGCCTCCCTACGCGCTGGCAGCCAACCCCGATGGGATGCGCTTTCACGGCGTGGGCATGTCATCGGGGCAGGTCTACACCTACGTGCCCGGCGAGCGGGAGGTCGTCGTGCAGCTCCACGGCGCGCGCGTCCCCGAGGGAGAATCCCCGCCGGGAACCCACTACACCATGACCGCGGCACCCGACGGCACCATCTACTACACGGGCGTCTTTGGCCCGTCGCTGTACCTCCTGCGGCTCGATCCGCGTGCCGGCCGGCCGGAGGTGGTCGGGCGCGTCGAACCGCTGCCGGCGACCCCCGGGCGGCCCTTCGCGCGGCACATCATCGAGCCCGCCAAGCACATCATCGTGCAGGGCTCAACGGCCGCCCCCGACGGGACGCTCTACGTGATGACGGCCTATCCGCTGCGCGTCCTGGTCTTCCCCCGCCTGGCGGCGCGCCGGTAGGTCACGGCGGTGCTCCGCCGCGCCCTCCTCCTGCTGCTGGGCGCGTTCCTCATCGGCCAGGCGCCGGGGGCAGGGGCGCCGGCCGCGCCGGCGGCGCGCAAGCGCGTGGCCATCCTGACCGACAGCTGGTACCCCTGGTCGCACGCCGACGTCATCGGGATGCGGCTGCTGGAGGGCTACCGGCTGGACGGGCGGTACCATCCCTCGCCCGTGACGGTCGACCGCGTGTACCTGGCCTCCCCCCGGCCCGACGACCGGGCGACCGCGCTGGCGGCCCGGCACCGCTTTCGGGTGGTGGGGTCGGTGCGCGAGGCGCTGGTCGAGGGGCAGCCGCCCCGGCTGGCGGTGGACGGCATCCTCGTGACCACCCGGATCAACCCGGCCGAAGACGGCCCGCCGCCATCGCCCGGGCCGCGCCGTCGGTTGATGGAGGAGGTCGTGCGGATCCTCGATGAGGTGGGTGGCCGGCCCCCCATCTTCATCGACAAGCTCATCGCCGAGAACTGGGAGGACAGCCGCGCGATCGTCGCCGCCGCCGCGCGCCGGCGGATTCCCCTCATGGGCGGGTCGGTGCTGGGGTACGTCGGTCCGGACCGGCCCCTTCCGTCTCCGCGAGGCCTGGAAGTGGCCCTCGCGGCCGCGTCCTCGCCGTACTGGGCCTTTGCCTTCCACGCCCTGGAACTGCTGCAGGCCTACGTGGAGGCCCGTGCCCCCCAGGAGCGCGGCGTGCGGGCGGTGCGTGTGCTCGCCGGGGCGCCCGATCGCGCCTGGGGAGGAGATCTCCTGGAGGGACTGCTGGCCGGCGCCCGTACACGTCGGGGATTGGGGAGGGTCGAGAGCACACTGCTGGTGCAGTACGCGGACGAGACACGGGGCGCCGTTGCGCTGGTGCACGATGCCTTCGACGACAGCGAATTCCTGCTGGGGGCTCGCCTGAGCGCGCGCTCCGCCCTGGGGGGCCTGGTCCTCCCCGGGGAGCCCTACGACCACTTCGGCGCCCTCGCCCATGCGGTGGTGGCTTTCATCACCTCGGAGCGGCCACCGGTACCGATCGAGCGAACCCTGCTCACCACCGGGCTGGTCCTGCGCTGGGCTCAGGCCCGTACCGTCCAGGGGTGGCTCGACACCCCCGACCTGCTCATCACCTATCCCGCACCGCGGCGGTGACGGCCACGCACCATCACCGGAGCCCAACCGGGTAGACGGAATGCCCTATAATGACAGGAGAGCGCTGGGGGATCGTCTAGCGGTAGGACGACGGGCTCTGGACCCGTTAGCGGGGGTTCGAATCCTCCTCCCCCAGCCACCGCTCATACCGCCGTCGTGATACCGTCCTGATCCACCCTTAGGCCCGAGTTGAGCGCATCTGGGGTGGGGGGCAACCCGTCAAGGGACGCAAACCGCGTGCTCGCCTACCTGAGAGCGACACGCACCGCGCTTCCGGGAAGCGTTCTCACCGTCCGCCGGTGCCACGTGGTAGGTTAAATGGGCGGGTTTCCCGTGCGGGAGGGGAGCGTTGTGTGCTCACGTCGCCGGGACCTGCGCCAGCACCTCCTCCTCGACAGCCGCGGCGGTCTCGGGCGCCAGCCCCAGCTTGGCCCGCAGCCTGGCCAGGAAGGTGCGCTCGCGCTGGTCGATCAACCCCGTCTCCGCCGCCGTCTCCACGGCCGCCTTGTAGACTTCGAGCTTCCGGTAGGCCAGGTACTCGGCGGGTGGCCCCGTGCCCGGGCCCGGCACCGTGGCTTCGGCGACCCGGTCGGCCAGCTTGTTGAGGCGGGGCGCGGCGAAGAGGAGGACGCCGGCAGCCAGCGCGCCCGCATACCAGCCCGCTGCCTGGCTCAGGTAGGCCTCGACCAGCTTCGAGGCCACGAAGAAGACCACCACGAAAGCCGAGACGAGCGCCCCACGACGGATCCCCACCCGGAGCTGCAGGTCGATGTCGAAGAGCTGTGTATGCAGGATCCCGTAGGCCAGCAGCGGCATGGCCACGATGGTCGCCAGGCGGACGATGACCTCGCCCACCAGCACGAGGGGCGCCGGCTCGCGGCCGATCATCACCCCACCCTGCGCCGCGCCGACGATCATCAGCACCAGCCCGAGCGCGCCCAGCCCGTCCCGCAGGCCGAAGGAGAGGACGAAGGCCCGGGCGCGCGGGCGGAGGGACGAGGTGGGCGGCGCCCGTCGCAGGGCGTCCACCGCGGCCACCAGGGCGAAGAGCACCACCATGACGATGACGGCGTAGACGCCGTTCACGATCAGGAAGGCCCAGCGGGGGAACTGCTCGGCGAGCCGGTCGCCGGGCGGGCCGGAGGCCCGGATCGCCAGGACGCTGGCGCTGCCCACCGCGACGCCCAGGCCGGCCAGCAGCGCCCGGGTGGCGGGCCGGCGGAGCCAGCGCACCAGCGGGGTCTGGAGGACGGCGAGCAGCAGGAGGTACCCGAAGGGGAAGAGGCCTACCGCAAAGGGCGTGGCGGCCCAGAAGACGCTGGCGGCGGCCGGGGGCAGGGCGAAGACCAGCCGCCCGCCGCTCTGGGCCACGCCCTCGGTGATCAGGGCGGCGGCCAGGATCCGGTTCGTCCGCCGCTCCCAACCCACGCGCAGCACGAAGGCGGCTAGCAGCAGGGCCAGGAGGCCGGCCGCCACGCCGAGGACCACCGACAGGGTGAACGCCTCCATCGGTACCGGGACCTCAGTATCGCCGTTCGCCCACACGGCTGGCAACACGTCTGGCGGGCGTGGACGGGGCGACGAGGACCCGGGGGGGGCGGGCGAGGCCGCCCGGCGCGATGGCCTACAATCGGAGGGACACCGCGGCGCGGCCGGAAACCGTCCGGTGGGGTTTCCTGCGGGACGGCCTGGGAGGGAGGAGGATGCCGAAGCGCTGGACCTGCAGCCTGGGGCACCGCATCGAGGCCGACGACGAGGAGGAGCTCGTGCGATTGGTCCAGGAGCACATGCGGCGGGAGCACGGGCTGGAGCTCTCCCGCGACCGGGTGCTGCGGCAGATCCGCGAGGAAGAGTAGCGCGTGGGCGTGGCCGCGTTGCCCGAGGACCACCTGGACCTCAACGACCCCGCGTTCGTCTTCGACCCCTACCCCAGGCTTGCCCGCCTGCGCGAGACCCGACCGGTCTTCTACGACCCCGTCTGGCGCAAGGTCTTCGTCTTCCGCTACGACGACATCGCCCGGCTGCTGCGCGACCGGCGGCTGGGCCGGTCGATCCTCCACCGCTACTCGCGGGACGAGCTGGGGTGGCCGCCGCCCGACCCGCTCACGCCGGACTTCGACCACTTCCAGTCCCACCACATGCTCGACAACGAACCCCCCAAGCACACGCGCCTCAAGACGCTCATGCTGAAGGCCTTCACCCCGACGCGCGCGGAAGGGCTGCGGCCGACGGTGCAGCGCCTGGTGGACGGCCTCATCGACCGCGTCCAGGACCGCGGGGAGATGGACCTGCTGCGCGACTTCGCCGAGCCCCTGCCGGTTGCGGTCATCGCCGAGCTGCTCGGCGTGCCCGAGGCCGACCGCCACCTCCTGCGCCCCTGGTCGGCCAGGATCGTGAAGCTCTACGAGCTGGGCTACACCGCGCAGCAGGCCCGCGAGGCCAACCAGGCCGTGGTGGAGTTCTCCGCCTATATCCGCGCGCTGGCCGCCGAGCGCCGGCGTGCCCCGCGTGACGACCTGCTCTCCGCGCTCGTCCGGGTGGAGGAGCAGGGGGAAGGCCTCACCGAGGAGGAGCTGGTGGCCAACTCCATCCTCCTCCTCAATGCCGGGCACGAGGCCACGGTGAACGGCACCACGCTGGGGATGCTCGCGCTGCACACCCACCCCGACCAGCTGGCCCTGGCGCGCGCGGCGGCGCGGGCCGGGGACCTGGAGTTCTTCAAGACCGCGGTGGAGGAGCTGCTGCGCTTCGACACCCCGCTGCCCATGTTCGAGCGCTGGGTGCTGGAGCCGGTCGAGGTGGGCGGCGTGACGCTGCCGCCCGGCACGGAGGTGGGCCTCCTCTACGCCGCGGGCAACCGCGACCCGCGCCGCTTCCACGACCCGGACCGGCTCGACCTGCGCCGGCGGGACAACCCGCACCTGACCTTCGGCCTGGGGATCCACTACTGCATCGGCGCGCCGCTCGCCCGCGTGGAGCTGCAGACCGCCTTCATGACGCTGCTGCGGCGCCTGCCGCGCATCCGCATCGCCCGCGAGCCGGTCGAGTACGCCGGCGGGTTCGTCATCCGGGGCCACCGGGCCATGCCCGTGGTGTTCTGAGGCGCCTCCGGCGTGTCAGCGCCGCGCCCGGAGGCGCCACCCGCACCGTCCACCATCTGCCTGGACCCGGGCCACGGCGGCCGCGATCCGGGCGCGCGGGCCGACGGGCTCGTCGAGGCGGAGGTCACCCTCGACCTGGCCCGCCGGGCGGCAGCGCTGCTGCGGGGGCGTCACCGCGTCGTCCTCACCCGCGAGGGGGACCGGACGGTGGCGCTGCGGGACCGCGTGGCCGCCGCGGAGGCGGCAGGAGCGGACCTCTTCCTCTCGATCCACGTGAACGCCGCGCCGACGCCCCGTGCGGCCGGCTACGAGGTGTACGTCCGGCCGCAGGCGCCGGCCGGCGCGCACGTGCTGGCGGCCGCGCTCCTCCTCCAGTTCGAGCGGCGGTGGCCGGACCGCCCGAACCGCGGCGTGCGCACCGCCCGTTTCGCCGTCCTGCGCCAGGCGCGCCCGGCCTGCCTGGTGGAGTGCTTCTTCCTCACCAACCCCGAGGACCGCCGCCTCCTGGCCGATCCCGTCACACGCGCGCAGCTGGGCGAAGCCCTGGCCTGGGGGTGCGGCAATGCGTTGCGCCAGCTGCTCTCCGCACCACCCGCTGCGGCGCCCCTCTCGCCCGCGTCTCCTGAGGCCGGCCCTCCGGCTGGTCGCGGGACCCCGGCCGCCCCCCGTTCCGGTCCCGTCCTGCGCCGACGGCAGGGGTAGGGCCAGGACCGGCACCCGTCAGCGCTTCCGCCGCAGCCACCCCACGAGCGCCGGGAGGTCCCAGGTGTTGAGCACCCGTGCGGGCGGGACGCCCGCCCGTACCAGGTGGGCGACGGCGATGTCCACCCAGGCGAGGTGGTGCGGGGCGTGGGCGTCGCTGCCCACGGCGAACAGGCACCCGGCCCGGGCGGCCTCGGGAATGAGCGTGGCGTCGAGGTCCTGCCGGTCGGGGTAGGCGTTCACCTCCACCGCCGTCCCGTGCTCGGCCGCGGCCGCGAACACGTCCGTCCAGCGGGCCTCGATGCCGGGGCGCCGGCCGGCCACCCGGCCCCGGGGGTGGGCCAGGACGTGGACGAGCGGGTGGGTCACCCCGGCGAGGAGGCGCGGCGTCTGGTCGACGCCCGGCCGCCGCAGCGCGGCGTGGGCGCCGACGGCGAGGAGCTCCGTGACGCGCAGGTCTTCCGGGGGGAGGTCGAGCGTGCGCCCACCGGGCCAGTGCCAGCAGGAGGTCGGTGTTGGTCCGGACCGGCCCGCCGCTCAGTGCCGGTGCGGGGCGGCCCCCGAGCTCAGCGCCAGCGGCGCCGCCGCATCAGGAGCGCGTTCACCACGATCACGATCCCGGCCAGGTAGGCGAGCAGCCGCAGCGCCGCCTTCCGCGTGGAGGGCTGCTGCAGCGTCGGGTCGGCGCGCACCTGCCGGACCGCCTCGCTCACCTTTCCGGCTACCCCGGCGGCCATCCCCTTGCCTGTGTGGACCACGCGCTGCCCCCGGTCTGCCAGGGTCTCCGTGGGCGTCTGCGCCATCGCCGTCCCCTGCACCTGCTCCTCGTCCATCACCCAGCCCCTCCCGTCACGACGGTCGGCTCGGGGCCACCGGCCCTCTTCCATTCTCCCCCGGCCGGTCGCCGGCAAACACCCGCGCTCGGGCGCCGGCCACCGGGACCCCCGGGGCTCAGGTGCTCCCCCCGCGCCCGCCGGCCTCCCCGGGGGCTCAGGCGGTGGTGGTGTCCGTGGTCAGGGGCGCGGATTCCTTGCCACCCGCGCGCGGGCGCTCGTCCTCGCCCGGCAGGACGAAGCGGTAGCCCACGCGCGGCTCGGTGACGATGACCTGGGGGCGGTCGGGGTCGCGCTCGATCTTGCGGCGCAGGCGGCGGATGTAGACCCGCAGGTACTGCGCCTCGTTCTGGTACTCCTGTCCCCACACCCGGGTGAGCAGGGTGGCGTGGCTGAGGATCTTCCCCGGGTGCGAGGCGAACTCCTCGAGCAGGCGGCGCTCCGTCGGCGTCAGGTGGATGGGCTGGCCGCGCACGCGCACCAGGCTGCGCGGGAAGTCAATCTCCAGGTCCCCGGCCCGCACCACGGCGCGGGGTGGCTGCGGACGCCCCCGGGCGCGGCGCAGCACCGCGTGCACCCGGGCCAGCAGCTCCTCCACGCTGAAGGGCTTGGTCATGTAGTCGTCGGCGCCCAGCTCCAAGGCACGGACCTTGGTGACGTCCTGCTGCAGGGCGCTCAGCACGATGATGGGGACCGTGGAGCGCTCGCGCAGCGCCCGCGTCACCTCCATCCCGTCCACGTCCGGCATCAGGAGGTCCAGGATGACCAGGTCGGGGTCGTCCAGGGCCGCGGCGGACAGGGCTTCCGGGCCCGACGTGGCCGTCAGGATACGGTAGCCGCGGGCCTGCAGGTTGGTCTTGATGAAGGCGAGGATCCCGGGGTCGTCGTCGACGACCAGGATGGTCTCCCGCTGCATGGTCCTCCCTGGGTGGCCGCGCGTCGTCACCGACTCGCGTCGTCACCGACTGCGGGGGTTTGACCTGTCCGCCGGGCAGGTCAACATTAACATCGCACGGGGAGGATTTCCATCGGACGGAGGACGGCTCACCCATGGACGAGCGGCGGCCCCCGCCCCGCCCCCAGCCCCGCGCCCCTCAGGGCGGCGAAGCGGTCCTGCGGGCCATCCTCGACGCCGTCCCGGCGGCCATCTGCCTGGTGGAGGCCCCCTCCTGGCGGGTGGGGTTCGTGAACGCCGCGATGCGGCGCCTGTTGGGCGAGGCCATCCAGGTGGGGATGACCTACGTCGAGCTCACCGGCCTCTTCGACCAGATCACCCCCGGTGGCGCGCCGGCCCGCTTCGAGGACCGCCCCCTCTACCGGACTCTCGTGCAGGGGGAGCCGGTGGCCGGGGTCGAGGTCTTCGTCGATCTGGCCGGGGAGCGGGTGCCGCTGCTCATGTCCACCACGCCCATCCGCGCCGAGCGGGGGGAGCCGGTGGCGGCGGTGGTCACCCTGGAGGACCTCCGGCCCCTGCGCGTCGTCGACCGGGCCAAGGAGGAGTTCCTCATGCTGGTCTCCCACGAGCTGCGCACGCCGCTCACCCTGATCCTGGGCCAGGCCACCAGCCTGCTGATGGAGGACGTGGAGTGGGCGCCGGAGCAGCGCCGCGCCTTCCTGGAGGACATCCGCCGGCACGCCGAGCGCCTCTCGGCCATGGTGGGCGAGCTGCTCGACCTCACCGCCATCAGCGCCGGGCGGTTCCGCGTCGAGCCGGAGTGGGTGGACCTGGCCCCGCTGCTGCGCGCGGTCGTCCGCGCCCACTCCCCCCGCCTGGCCGGCCGGCCGGTCACCGTGCGCGTCCCGCGCCGCCTCCCGCCCGTGCTGGCCGACCCCCGGCGCATCGAGCAGGTGGTGGCCAACCTGCTGGAGAACGTGGCCCGGCACACCCCGGCGGGGACGGGGGTAGAGGTGGCGGCGGCGGTCCGGGACGGGCGGCTGGTCGTCACCGTGGCGGACGACGGCCCGGGCATCCCGGCCGAGCTGCTGGACGCCGTCTTCGAGCCGTTCCGCCAGGGGCCGGGCCGGCGGGGCGGGGCCGGGCTGGGGCTGGCCGTGGCCCGGGCTATCGTGCGCGAGCACGGCGGAACGATCGCGGCCCGGCCGCGCGACGGAGGCGGGACAGTCGTCGAGGTCAGCCTGCCGCTCCCCCCGCCGGAGTCGGCGCCACCCCCGCGGCCCCGGAGGCTCAGGGCTGGAGGAGCGCCTCGTTGAGGACGCCGATGTAGGGCAGCGTCCGGTACCACTGGCGGAAGTCCAGCCCGTACCCCACGACGAAGACGTCGGGGATGGTGAAGCCGCGGTACCGGATGGGCAGGGTGTCCACGATGCGGTGGGCGGTGCGCTCGAGCAGGGTACAGATGTGCAGGGAGGCGGGGTCGCGGGCGCTGAGGGTCCGCAGCAGGTAGGCGGCCGTGAGCCCCGTGTCGATGATGTCCTCGACGAGGATGACGTGGCGGCCGGTGATCTCCTCGTCCAGGTCCTTGATCAGCCGCACCACGCCGGAAGCGGGGCGGGCGGCGTAGCTGGTGATGGCCATGAAGTCGAGTGCCACCGGGATGGTCAGCGCCCGACTCAGGTCGGCCAGGAAGTACAGGCCCCCCTTCAGCACCGTCACCAGGATGGGGGCGAGCCCGGCGTAGTCCCGGCTGATCTCCTGGCCGAGCTCCCGGACCCGCTGCTGGATCTGGGCTTCGGTCAGGAGGACCTCCCGGACGGCCTGCTCCGGGGGGAGGGGGATCAGGGCGGACGGAGCCCGGTCGGGGGCGGGGCGGGCGGCCATGCGGCGCTCCCCGCGGCGCTACCTCCCGCCGCCCCGGGCGCCGGCCGGGGAGAGCCCGTACTTGGCCAGGAGGCTGCGGTAGTTCCGGCCGTAGAAGATCTTCAGGCGGATGTGGGGGTAGCGTTCCCGGAAGCGCCGGATCTTGCGGTTCTTGCGCGTCACCAGGCTCTGCTTGAGGGTGGTCAGCTCGATGTACAGGTCGAAGTCCGGGAGGTAGAAATCGGGGCTGAAGCTCTCCAGGACCCGCCCGTCCGGCTCCACCTCCAGGGGGAAGGCGCGGGGCTCGTACTCCCAGCGGATCCCGTAGAAGTCCAGGATCCGGGCGAACTCCCGTTCACTCTCGTGGGCGAACTTCACGGGGTCCTTGGGGGCGGGACGCGAAACCGGATTGGGAGCAGGCGGGCGGGGTGCGTCGGAACGATGATGGCCCACCGTGGCGCTCTCACCTCCGTCGGAATGCTGGGTCGGGCGCCGACCCGCGGCCGCCACATTGGCGGCGTCGCAGGATTGCCGGTAGTATAACAGGATAAGGGTTTTCCCGTCCAGAATCGGAGGTCACGATGGCCACGAGCGCGCCGAGCGACGAGCTCCAGCGCTACATCCGCCAGCTGAAGAGCCAGGACGTCACCCTCCGCAGCGACGCCGCCCACCACCTGGGCCGGCTGCAGGACCCGGCGGGCGTCCCGGCCCTGGCCGAGGCGCTCCAGGACGCGGACGAGTACGTCCGCAAGAGCGCCGTGGCCGCCCTGCGCCGCATCGGCGGCCCGGAGGCCATGGCGGCCCTGCGCACCGCCCTGACCGACCGCTCGGAGCAGGTGGTCCTCCAGGCGGTGAACGGCCTGCGCGACATGCGCGACAAGGGGGCGGTGGAGGGGCTCATCCGGGTCCTCACCCGCCGGGAGCGGTCGCTGGTGAACGCCGCCACCGAGGCCCTGGCGCGCATCGGGCCGGACGCGGTCAAGCCGCTCATGACCGCCTTCGAGGACAAGGCGCTGCGCCGGCGCATCGGCACCCAGGTGTGGAAGATCCTGGTGGAGATGGGCCCGCGCGCGGTGGAGCCGCTCCTGGAGGTCCTGGGGCAGGAGAACCAGTTCGTGCGCCTGACCGCCATCTCGGTGCTGGGGCGCGTGGGGGACCGGCGGGTGGTGGAACCGCTCGTAGACCTCTTCCTGCGCGACCCCTCCATGCAGGACGCCGTCGTCACGACGCTGAGCCGGCTGGAGGAGCGGGGGGTCATCGAACACCCCGACCCCCACCACGGCGACCGGGAGATCTTCCTGCCCCGGGCGGTGGTGGACGCCTTCGTGGGGCGGCCGCGGGAGGAGCTCGTCGAGCAGCTGCGCACGGCCCTGGAGAACCCCAGCCCCAAGGTGCGCCGCTTCGCCCTCAAGGCGCTCTTCACCCTCTTCGGGGAGGGGGCGCTCGACCAGCTCATCACCTCGCTGGACGACGAGGATCTGGACGTGAAGCGGCTGGCCGTGAAGATCCTGGGCCGGATGCGCGACAAGCGCGTCATCGAGCCGCTCGTCCAGCTGCTCCTGAAGGACGGGGAGCAGATCGCCGATGCCGTGTGGAACACCCTCAAGGTCCTCACCGACCTGCGGGAGTACGAGGCGCTGCGCGCCCGCGTGGCCAAGGAGCGCGCCGGGGGGGCGCCGCCGGTGCGGAAGTTCCGGCGCGAGCGCGACGTCTCGCCCGACTGGTGGCGCGAGCAGGATTGAGGGGCGGCCCGCGGCGCCGCCCGAGCGACTGTGGAGGTCCTCCGCCACACCACCCGCATCCGCGTGGAGCCGGCCGACCTGACCACGCTGGCCGTCGACGCCATCGTGAACGCGGCCAACGCCACGTTGCGCATGGGCGGCGGCGTGGCGGGGGCGATCCGCCGCGCCGGAGGGCCGGAGATCGAGCAGGAGGCGGTGGCCCGGGGGCCCATCCGCCCCGGGGAGGCGGTACTCACCGGGGCGGGGCGGCTGCCGGCCCGCCACGTCATCCACGCCGCCACCATGGGCCCGGACCTGCGGACGGACCTGGAGACGGTGCAGCGGGCCACCCGCGCCGCCCTGGAGCTGGCGGAGGCGCACGGGCTGCGCTCCATCGCCTTCCCGGCCCTGGGGACGGGGGTGGGGGGCCTGCCCTTCGACCAGGTGGCCCAGGCCATGCTCGAGGTCATCGCCGCGCACGTCGACCGGGGGACGGCGCTGCGGGAGATCATCCTGGCGGTGCGCGGCCGGGAGGCCGAGGAGGCCTTCACCCTGGCCGCGCGGCGCTTCGCCACGCCGGTGTAACGATGCACGGGCCGCTTCGCCACGCTGGTCTCGTGATGCGCGCGGCCGCCTCCGTCCCGGTCGCGCCGTGAGCGCGGTGGTCGTCCTCATCACCGTCCCGTCCGCCGAGGAGGCGGAGCGCCTGGGGCGCGCCCTGCTCGACGAGCGCCTGGCCGCCTGCGTGAACACCGCGCCGGTGCGCTCCGCCTACTGGTGGCAGGGGGGCGTCGAGGAGGCGGCGGAGGTCCTCCTGGTCGTCAAGACGCTCGACCGGCTGGTCGAGCCCCTGGTCGCGCGCGTGCGAACGCTCCATGCGTACACCGTGCCCGAGGTGGTGGCGCTGCCGGTCCTGGCGGGCAACCCCGACTACCTGCGCTGGATCGAGGACTCGGTCCGGCGGTGAGGATCCTGCTCACCAACGACGACGGGATCCACAGCCCGGGGGTGCTGGCCCTGGCGCGGGCCCTCGCCCGGAGCGGCGAGGTGGCCGTCGTGGCCCCGGAGCACGAGCGCAGCGCCACCGGGCACGCCATCACCCTGCACAAGCCGCTGCGCGCCACCCCGACGGCGCTGCCGGGGCTCGACGTGCGCGCCTGGGCCACCAACGGCACCCCAGCCGACTGCGTCGTCCTGGGGGTGCTGGCGCTGCTGCCCTGGCGTCCCGACCTGGTGATCTCGGGGATCAACGGGGAAGCCAACATCGGCAGCGACCTGACCTACTCGGGCACCGTCTCCGGCGCCATGGAGGGGGCCATCATGGGGTTCCCCAGTCTCGCTGTCTCCGTGGCCGTCTTCCGGCGCGCCGGCGAGGTCCGCGAGGTCCACTACGACGTGGCTGCCGACGTGGCGGCCCGTCTGGTGGCCCGGCTGGGGCAGCAGCGGCTGCCCGACGAGGTGGTGCTGAACGTGAACGTCCCCAACCTGCCGCGCGGCGCCCTGCGCGGCCTGGCCGTCACGCGTCAGGGGCAGCGGCGCTACGTCAGCCGGCTGGAGGAGCGGCGCGACCCGCGCGGGCGGGTCTACTACTGGCTCACCGGAGACCGCGCTCCCGAACCCGACGAGGAGGGCACCGACGGGTGGGCCCTGCGCCAGGGGCTGGTCTCGGTGACACCGTTGCGGATGGACATGACCGCCGGCGAGCCGGTGACCTCGCACGTGGCGCAGCTGGTGGCCGGGATCTCGCTGGCGGACTGACAGGAGCGACCGAAGGGACGTCGGTGGCCGAGGCCGGGGCCTGCGTCCGCCCGGCTGAAGCCCACCGAAAGCGGGCATAGGAGGGAGGAGGGGAGGAGGGCCGCCTCCCCCGGCGGCCTGGCAGGCTCTCCGCGTGGCTTCGGCGGGGCCTCGCGCGGCGAGAGGAAAATCTCGCCGCGTGCCGAAGACCCGCCAGGGACGCACAGACAGGCTGTCGTCGCCCTTTCCGTCGCTCTTGTCGATGATCCGATTCCGCGGCGTCTCCAAGTGCTACCCCAACGGCGTCACCGCCCTCCGGGACGTCTCCCTCTCCATCGAGCCGGGCGAGTTCGTCTTCATCATCGGGGCCACGGGGTCCGGCAAGTCCACCCTGCTCAAGCTCATCTACCGGGCTGAAGTGCCCACCCGGGGGCAGGTGATTGTGGGCGGCCGGGACATCACCCGGCTGCCGCGCCGCCACGTCCCGGCGCTGCGCCGGAGTATGGGCATCGTCTTCCAGGACTACAAGCTCCTGCCGCACAAGACCGCCTACGAGAACGTGGCCTTCGCCCTGCACGTGACCGGCGCCGCCCCGCACGAGATCCGGCCGCGCACCCTGCGGGCGCTCGGCGTGGTGGGGCTGGAGGAGCGGGCCGACGCCTACCCGCACCAGCTCTCCGGCGGGGAGCAGCAGCGGGTCTCCATCGCGCGCGCCCTGGTCCACCAGCCCCCGCTGCTGCTGGCCGACGAGCCTACCGGCAACCTCGACCCGCGCACCTCCTGGGAGATCATCCAGCTCCTCAGCCGCATCAACCTGCACGGCACGACGGTGGTCGTCACCACCCACAACAAGACGATCGTGGACATCCTGCGCAAGCGCGTCGTCGAACTGGCCGGGGGCACGGTGGTCCGCGACGAGGACTACGGCCTCTACACCCCCCGTGCCGCCGTGGACGTGCCGCATCTGGTGGTGGGGCGGCGTGGCTGAACGGCGTCCGGTCGGAGGCCGTCCGGCCGTACCTCCCCCCGTGGCGGTGGCGGCAGCCCGGGTGCGGGCGGCGGTGGCCTACACCGTCCGCGAGGCGGCCCTGGCCTTCCGCCGCAACGGGCTGATGAGCCTGGCCGCGGTCACCACCATCCTGGTGACGCTGCTGCTCGTCGGCTGCGGCCTCATCCTCAGTGCCAACCTCCACCACCTGGCCCGCGTGGTCGAGGGGCAGGTGGGCGTGGTGGCCTACCTGCGCGACGGGCTCACGCCGGCGGAGCGGGACCGCCTGGTGGCGGAGGCGCGTCGGGTGCCGGGCGTGCGCGCGGTGACCTTCGTCGGCCGCGACGTCGCCCTGCGGCGGCTCCAGGCCACGCTCGGCGACCGGGTGGCGCTGCGCGACGTGGTCCAGACCAACCCGCTGCCCGACTCGCTGGAGATCGCCGTCACCGAGGGCCGCCAGGTCCGGCGGGTGGCCGAGGCGGTGCGCCGCCTGCGCGGCGTGGAGGAGGTGGCCTTCGGGGGCGAGGTCGTGGACCGCCTCCTCGCCGTCACCGGGGTGGTGCGCGCCGTCGGGCTGGGGCTGGCCCTCCTGCTGGGGCTCGTGGCCCTGATCATCATCATGAACACGGTGCGCCTCACCATCCTGGCGCGGCGTCAGGAGATCGAGATCATGCAGCTCGTGGGCGCCGGCGGGTGGTACATGCGCTCCCCCTTCCTCATGGAGGGGGCCGTGGAAGGCGCGCTGGCCATCCTGCTGGCCGCCGGCGTGCTCGTCCCCGCCTACGCCTTCCTGGTGGAGCGGGCGCGCGGCGCCCTGCCCTTCCTCCCCCTGCTGGGGCCTGCCGACCTCCTCCCCGGGCTGCTCGGGACGATCGGTGCAGGGGGGCTGGTGGTGGGGATGAGCGGGAGCCTGCTGGCCCTGCGCCGCTTCCTCCAGACCTGAGGCGCCGTCAGTGCGTCGCGCCCTCCCGCTCCTCCTGATGCTGGTGCTGGCCGTCCCGGCCGCCGCCGCGCCCTCGCTCCAGCAGAAGCGCACCGAGCTGCGGCAGGTGCGCCGCCAGCTGGAGGAGCAGCGCACCCGCCTGCGTGCGGTGAAGCGCGCGGAGCGCCGGACGCTGCGGGACCTGGAGGCGATGGACCAGCGCCTGGAGGCGGAGGAGGCGCGGCTGCGCGTGCTGGCCCGGGAGCTGGCCCAGACGCGCGCGCGGGCCCAGGCCACGGGGCGCGAGCTGGCCCTGGTGCGGCAGCGCCTGGCCCGGCAGCGGGCGCTGGTGGGCGGGCGGTTGCGGGACATCTACAAGTACGGCCGCCGCGGCTACGTGGACGTCCTGCTGGACGTCACCGACTTCGCCGAGTTCGTCGCCCGGGCGCACTTCCTGACGACGATCATGCGGGCGGACGCCCGGCTCATCGCCGAGTACGACCAGGACGCGGAGCGCTACGCCCGCCTGCACGAGGCGCTCGTGGCCGACCAGGCGCGCATCGCCGAGCTCATCGCCGAGACGCGCGCCCGGCGGGAGGCGGTGGCGGCCCAGGCCCGGGCGAAGCAGGCGCTGCTGGTCCGCATCCAGCGGGAGCGCGCCCTCTACGAGGAGGTCGTGGAGGAGCTGGAACGCACCGACCGGGAGCTCGTCCAGCTCATCCAGCGGATGCAGGCCGCCGCCCCCGGCGTGATCCCGCCCGGCCGCTTCCGCAACTTCCTCTGGCCCGCCCGCGGGGCCTTCACCTCAGGGTTCGGCCTGCGGGTCCACCCCATCTTCCGCGTGCAGCGCATGCACAGCGGCGTCGACATCGCCGCCCCCTGGGGGGCGCCGGTGGTGGCGGCCTGGGACGGCACCGTCATCTACGCCGGGTGGTTCGGGGGCTACGGGAAGATCGTCATCCTCGACCACGGCGAGGGCCTCTCCACCCTCTACGCCCACCTCTCCGCCATCCTCACGCGTCCGGGGGAGCGGGTGCGCCGGGGCGAGGTGATCGGCCGCGTGGGCAGCACCGGCTACAGCACCGGCCCGCACGTCCACTTCGAGATCCGCGTGAACGGTCAGCCGGTCGACCCGCAGGGGCGGTGACCGCCCTCCGCCACACCGCCGGGCCTCCTCCGCTATGCTGAGGGCGTGGGCACGTCGCTGACCACGGCCGCAGTCGGCCTGTCCGGGCGCCCGGCCCGGCCCTGAGCGGTCCATGCCGCGGTCCCGTCCCGCCATCGCCGCCGTCCTCCTCCTCGTCCTCATTGGCGCAGGGTTCCTGGCGGGGTACGGTGTCGGGCGCAGCCAGGCGGCTCTCGGCGGGGACGCCGAGAGCCAGGGCTTCGCCCTGCTGCGCGAGCTCCTCCACCACGTCCGCACCACCTACCTTGAGCGCCAGGTGGACACCCGGTCCCTCTTCTACGGGGCCGCCCGCGGGATGCTCGAGGCCCTGGGCGACCCCTACACCCGCTTCCTCGACCCCGAGGCGTACCGCGAGTACCGGGAGCACCTCGGCGGGGTCTTTCACGGTGTGGGGCTCTTCGTCGAGCTGCAGGGCGACCGCCCGGTGGTCGTCACGCCCATCCCGCGCACCCCGGCCTACCGCGCCGGCATCCGCGCGGGAGACCGCATCCTGGCCGTGGACGGGGTGGACACCCGGGGGATGTCGCTCGAGGAGGTGGTCACCCGCATCCGCGGGCCGGCGGGTTCTGCGGTGACGCTGCGGTTGGGCCGCGGCGAGCGCGTTTTCACGGTGCGGCTGGTGCGCGCGCGCATCGCCAATGTCAGCGTCCAGGGGGACGAGAACCTCCCGCCGGCGCAGCGCGCCGCGCTGCGGGCGACGCGCGTGGCCTACGTGCGCATCCTGCTCTTCAACGAGACCACGGCCCGCGAGTTCGCGCGAGCGGTGGAGGCGGCCCGGGCGGCGGGCGCGCGCGGGCTGCTGCTCGACCTGCGCAACAACGGCGGGGGATTGCTCGATGTCGCCGTCGAGGTGGCCGACCGCTTCGTGCCGGCCGGGCAGCCCATCGTCCACACCGTGGACCGGCAGGGGCGGCGACAGACCCAGCGGGCCACCCGCGGGCCCAAGGTCACCCTGCCGGCGGTCGTCCTGGTGAACGAGTTCACCGCCAGCGCCGGCGAGATCCTGGCCGGCGCCCTGCGGGACCACGACGTGGCCCCGCTCGTGGGCCTGCGCACCTTCGGCAAGGGGGTCATCCAGAGCGTGGTCTCCCTGCCGGGGGGAGCAGGGGCCACCATCACGAGCGGCAAGTACCTGACGCCGGACGGCCACGACATCCACGGGACGGGGATCACGCCGACCCTGGTGGCGGGCGCGCGGCAGGAAGGGCGCAGCGAGGCCGAGGTGGCCCGCATTGAGGCGGAGCAGTTCGCCCGCGCCTTCGAGGTCCTGCGCCGGCGTCTGTCGCCGTGAGGGCCGGCCCCCGGTCCGGAAGGGCCGACCGGCCGCATGCCCTCCCACACGCCGGCAGCGCCGCCTGGGCCGTGGCGGTGCTGGCGTCGCTCCTGCTGGTGGTCGGCGGGGCGGTGGGTTACTGGCTGGGGCTGGGGGCGGGCGCCCTGCCGCCCTACCCGCCGGGCGGCACCCGGCCTGCCGCGCTGTCGCCTTCGCCCCGCCCGTCGCCCCGGGTGCCCGGGGCCGGACCCTCCGCTGGGTCCCGACGGCCCGAGCGGCCGCGGCCTACGCCCGCCCGGCTCCGGCCCGGCCGCGCCCCTGCCCTCCCGGACACCGCGCCCACGGGATCTCCGCCGCAGGCGCGCGTGGCCATCGTCTTCGACGACGCCGGAGGGCAGCTCGCCCAGCTCGACCCCATCCTGGCCCTGGGGCGCCCGGTGACGGTGGCGGTCCTGCCGGGCCTGCCCGCCTCCAGGGCCGTGGCCGAGCGGGCGCGGGCGGCGGGCCTGGAGGTGCTGCTGCACCTGCCCCTGGAAGCCGAGGACCCCGCGCGTCGGCTGGGCCCACACGGCGTGACCACCGCCATGGGTGAGGAGGCCATCGTCCGGGAGGTCGAGTCGGCGCTGGCCAGCGTCCCGGGCGCGGTGGGGATCAGCGGGCACATGGGGTCGCGGGCGACGGCGGACCCGCGGGTCATGCGCGCGGTGCTCCACGTGGCGCGCTCGCGGGGGCTGTTCTTCGTGGACAGCCGCACCACCCCGGCCTCGGTGGCGGTCCCGCTGGCCCGGGCCGCCGGCGTCCCCGCGGCGGAGCGGACCGTCTTCCTCGACAACGCGGAGGACCCGGAGGCGATCGCCGCCCAGGTGCGCCACCTGCTCGACGTGGCCCTGGCGCGCGGGGAGGCCATCGGCATCGGCCACGTCCAGCGCGTCACCGCGGACGTGGTGCGCACCCTGCTCCCCGCCTTCGACGCGGCGGGGGTGGTGCTGGTGCCGGTCTCGTGGCTGGTGCGGTAGGGCGGCGTGCGGGGTGGCGCGCAGGGGGCGGGCGGCAGCGGGCCGAAGGGTCTGAACACACCCATTCCCTACCCCGGGTTGCCGTCCCGTCCGGCGGGCGGCGCGAGGAGGAGGCCTATGAGCGCACAGGCGGTCGTGATCGCCCCGAAAGAGGATCCCTGGCAGATGGCGCTGCGCCAGTTCAACGAGGCGGCAGACCACCTCCCCCTCAAGCGAGGCATCCGCGACTTCCTGGCCTACCCCAAGCGGGAGCTCACTGTGAACTTCCCGGTGAAGATGGACGACGGCTCCGTGCGCGTCTTCACCGGACACCGCGTCCACCACAGCACGGTGCTCGGGCCCACCAAGGGCGGCATCCGCTACCACCCGGACGTCACCCTCAACGAGATCCGCGCGCTGGCCATGTGGATGACCTGGAAGTGCGCGGTGGTCGGCCTGCCCTACGGCGGCGCCAAGGGCGGGGTGGTCGTCGACCCCAAGGCCCTCTCCCAGGACGAGCTGGAGCACCTGACGCGGCGCTACGCCACAGAGATCAGCGTGCTCATGAGCCCGGAGGGGGACATCCCCGCCCCCGACGTGGGCACCAACCCCCAGGTGATGGCCTGGATCATGGACACCTACAGCATGCACCGCGGCTACTCCGCCCCCTCGGTGGTCACCGGCAAGCCCATCGAGATCGGCGGCTCCTACGGGCGCGTGGAGGCCACGGGGCGCGGGGTGACCATCTGCGTGCGCGAGACGGCGCGGCGCCTGGGCATGCCCCTGGAGGGGGCGACGGTGGTGGTCCAGGGCTACGGCAACGTGGGCTCCATCGCCGCCTACCTGCTGCACGACATCGGCTGCCGCGTCATCGCCGTCAGCGACAGCCGCGGGGGGATCTTCAACCCGAAGGGCCTGGACCCGCGCGCGGTGCTGCGCCACAAGGAGGCCACGGGGTCGGTGGTGGGCTTCCCCGGCGCCGACCGCGTGACCAACGAGGAGTTGCTGGAGTTGCCCTGCGACATCCTCATCCCCAGCGCCCTGGAGGCGCAGGTCCACGGGGAGAACGCCCCGCGGATCCGCACGCGCATGATCGTCGAGGGGGCCAACGGGCCGCTGACGCCGGACGCGGACCAGGTCTTCGCCGAGCGGGGGATTCCGGTCATCCCCGACATCCTGGCCAACGCCGGCGGGGTGATCGTCTCCTACTTCGAGTGGGTGCAGGGGCTGCAGCAGTTCTTCTGGACCGAGGAGGAGGTCAACCAGAACCTCGAGCGCACGCTGGTGCGGGCCTTCCACCGCGTCTGGCAGACCGCGGAGGAGTACCGGGTGCGCCTGCGCGTGGGAGCGCTCATCCGGGCCATCGGGCGGGTCGCCGACGCGCTCTACCTGCGCGGCATCTACCCCTGAGGCGCGGACGGCGGCAGGGACCCGATGGGGTGGCTGCGGCGCGCCTTCATCGCCCTCTCCGAGAGTGCCCGGGCCCAGGACCTCGTCCTGCACCACCCCTGGGCGCGCCGCGCCGCCCGCCGCTTCGTGGCCGGGGAGACGCTGGCGGAGGCGGTGGCGGCGGTGCGGGAACTCAACCTCGCCGGCCTGCACGCCAGCCTGAACTACCTGGGCGAGAAGACCACCAGCGCGGCGGAGGCCGAGCACGCCGCCGACATGTACGTCACCATCCTGGAGACGATCCGGCGGGAGGGGCTCGACTGCAACCTGTCGGTGAAGCTCTCCCAGCTCGGGGCGACGATGGACGAGGGCGCGGCGGAGGAGCGGCTCCGCCGCGTGGTGGACGCGGCGCGGCGGCAGGAGACCTTCGTGCGCATCGACATGGAGGAGTCCCCGCTGGTGGAGCCGACGCTGCGCCTCTGGCGGCACCTGTGGGACGCCGGCTACCGCAACGTGGGCGTGGTCATCCAGGCCTACCTGTACCGCAGCGCCGCCGACGTCCAGCGGCTCATCGACCTGGGGGCGCGGGTGCGCCTGGTGAAGGGGGCCTACCTGGAGCCCCCCAGCGTGGCCTACCCGCGCAAGGCCGACGTGGACGAGAACTACCGGCGCCTCATGGAGGCGCTGCTGCGCGGCGGCCACTACCCGGCCATCGCCACCCACGACGAGCGCCTGATCGCCCACGCCAAGGCGCTGGCCGCGCGCGAGGGGATCGGGCGGGACCGCTTCGAGTTCCAGATGGTCTACGGGGTGCGGCGCGACCTGCAGCGGCGCCTGGCCCAGGAGGGCTACCACGTGCGGGTCTACGTCCCCTTCGGCGAGCAGTGGTACCCCTACTTCATGCGCCGCCTGGCGGAGCGGCCGGCGAACGTCCTCTTCCTGCTGCGGGCGCTGGTGGCCGAGCGCGGCCCCCGCCCCCGGGCGGCGGCGCCGGGCGGGTAGGGGTGCGCCTCCTCACGGCTGCGGACCTGCGGCGTCTGGTGCCCATGGCGGACGCCATCGAGCTCGTCCGGGAGGCCCTCATCCACCTCTCGGCCGGGCGGGCGCTCGTGCCGCCCCGGCTCCACCTGGCCGCGGACGGCGGGACGGCCCTCTACATGCCCGCCCTGGTCCCGCCGCTGGGCGCTCTGGGTGTGAAAGCCGTGACGGTCTTCCCGGAGAACCCCTCCCGGGGGCTGCCCACGATCACCGCGCTGGTCCTCATCCAGGACGCCGCCACTGGGCGGCCGCTCGGCCTCCTGGAGGGGGCGAGCCTCACCGCGTTGCGGACCGGCGCAGCGGGGGGCCTGGCCGCACGCCTGCTGGCCCGGCCCGACAGTCACATCGCCGCCCTCTTCGGCACCGGCGCCCAGGCGCGCACGCAGCTGGAGGCGGCCTTCGCCGTCCGCCCGCTCACCCAGGTGCGCGTGGTCGGCCGTAACCCCGAGCGCACGGCGGCCTTCGTCCGCTGGGCGGCCGCCCAGCCCTGGACCGGCGGGGCGACCATCCTGGCCGCGGCGTCCCCCGAGCTGGCGGTGCGCGGCGCCGACCTGGTCATCACCGCCACCACCAGCCCCACGCCGGTCGTCCCCACCGGGGCGGTGGCGCCCGGGTGCCACGTGACAGCGGTGGGCGCCTTCACCCCCCAGACCCGCGAGGTGGACGGAGCGCTGGTGGCGCGGGCTGCGGTGGTCGTGGAGTCGCGCGCAGCCGCCCTGGCCGAGGCGGGAGACCTGCTCCTGGCCATCGCCGAGGGGCACTTCGCCCCGGAGCGCATCCACGCCGAGCTCGGTGAGGTCGCCACGGGGGTGCGGCCCGGGCGCACCCGGCCGGAGGAGATCACGCTCTTCAAATCGGTGGGAACGGCCGTCCTGGACGTGGTGGTGGGGGCGGAAGCCCTTCGGCGCGCCGCCTCCGATGCCGTAGGGTGGGAGGTGGAGCTCGAGGGCTCCGGGGGTGAGTCCTGATGGATCCCAGAAAGCCGATGGCAGGGGGGCTGGTCGTGGCCTTCCTGCTGGGGATGGCGGTGGGGCGGGGGATCACGCCTGGGCGCCCGGGGACTCCCGGGGCCACCCCCAGCCTGGCCGGCATCGTGGAGGAGCTGGAGTTCGCCACCCGGCGGACAGCCGCCGTTGTCGAGATCCTCGACGACATGGCGCACGGCCGCGTGGCCAGCGACCGTCCGGCCCTGGCGACCCTGCGGGACTCCATGCAGGAGATCACGGAGGAGCTGGGGGACATCCGGAGCCAGCTCCAGGCCCTGCGTTCCTGACGCCCCGGCCGGCACGCCCCGCAGCAGTGCGAGGCGTCGGCGAGAGCAGGGAAGCTCTGGAGACCCGGCGAACACTTTCAGTTGCGCGTTCTGCGTATCCCTGGATTTTTGCTATGGTAGGGCACGCAGGGGGCCGGGCCGAGGGTCTGGCCCCTGGACGAGGAGGTGAGGGAGGCCCGTGAGGCCGGGGCTGGGGCGGCCCACACCACGGTGGTTGGTCGGAGCCTCTGCAGGGAGCCTCACGTGTTGACGACGTCGTGATGAGGAGAGAGGAGGGGAGAGGCTGCATGCGGATCAGACGAGTCCCGGTTGTGCTGGCGACCGTCCTGACGATGCTGGTGCTCCTGGTGGCCGGACAGGGACCCGTGGGGGCCCAGCAGAACGTCATCAAGATTGCCACCCAGAGCCCCCTGTCGGGCGGGCAGTCCGTGCTGGGGACGGCCATCAAGAACGGCGCGCAGCTCTGCATCGAGCAGCAGGCCGCCAAGATCCTGCCCGGGTGGCGGGTGCAGCTCGTGCCCTTCGACGACCAGGCCAAGCCGGACGTGGGCGTGGCCAACGCCAAGAACCTGGTCACCGACCCCGACATCCTGCTCGTGGTGGGCCATCTGAACTCCGGCGTGGCCATCCCGTCCAGCGAGGTCTACAAAGACAACGACCTGGCCATGATCTCGCCGGCCAACACCAACCCGGTGGTGACCGACCGCGGGTACCGCAACGTGACCCGGGTGGTGGGCCGTGACGACGTCCAGGGCCGCGTGGGCGCGGAGTTCGCCGGCAAGGACCTGAAGGTCAAGAGCGCCTACGTCATCCACGACAAGACCGCCTACGGCCAGGGCGTGGCGGAGTTCTTCCGCCAGTTCGCCCCCCAGAACGGGATCCGCATCCTGGGCTTCGAAGGGACGGAGGAGACGGCCAACTTCGACCCGATCCTCACGCCCATCGCCGCCCGCCGGCCGGAGCTGATCTACTTCGGCGGGATCTACAACCAGGCGGGAGTCTTCTTCAAGCAGGCCCGCGCCAAGGGTATCACCGCCAAGTTCCTGGGGCCCGACGGCATGGACTCCTCCGACCTGGCGCGGATCGCCGGTCAGGCCATCGTCGGTATGCACTACACGACGGTGGCGGGCCCGGCTTCCTTCTACCCGGGGGCGGCCAAGTTTGCGGCCGACTACAAGAAGCGCTTCGGGGCGGACCCCGAGCCCTTCGCCGTCCAGGCCTACGAGTCGTGCTGGATCGGCCTGACGGCCATCGCCAACGCTGTCAAGGCCGCCGGCGGGAAGAAGCCCACGCGGCTGCAGGTCACCAACGAGGTGCGCAAGATCCGGGGCTTCAAGGGCCTCACCCAGACCTACACCTTTGACGAGAAGGGCGACCCGACTCCGGCGACCTACTTCGTCATCCGCATCGAGTCGGCCGACCCGGCGAAGTGGGGGCAGAACCGGCTGGTCAAGACGCTCCGGATCAACCCGCCGCCGCTGAAGAAGAAGTAAAGGAGGGCGGCGCGGATCGGTCCCGGGCATGCCGTGGTGAGGAGACGGGGAGCGGGCACGTCCCGCTCCCCGTTTTGTCGCCCGGCCCCTCCGACCACCCCGGCCTCTGGTGCCCGGGGCGATCTTCGCTACCATGAGGACGTAGGACCATGAGGACGTAGGCCGACACCGCGAGCGGGGCGACGGGACATGGAATGGGATATCCTCATCGGTATCTTCCCCCAGGTCCTCGTAGACGGGCTCACGCTGGGGTTCGTCTACGCCCTGATCGCCCTGGGCTACACCATGGTCTACGGCGTCCTGCAGATGATCAACTTCGCCCACAGCGAGATCTTCGTCACCGGCGCCTTCGTGGGAGCGGAGGTCCTCTTGAGTCTGCAGGCGGTCGGGGCCTTGACGGCCATCCCGCCCGTGATGCTCCTCCTGCTGGTCATCGCCATGGCCATGGTCATCAGCGGCGGGCTGGCGGTGGTGGTGGAGCGGGCGGCCTACCGCCCCCTGCGCGGCGCTCCCCGGCTGGTCCCACTGATCTCGGCCATCGGCGTCTCATTCTTCCTCCAGGACTTCATCCGCCTGATCGAGTCCCTCTGGCACAACGCCTTCTACCGCACCTACCCGACCATCGCCTTCTTCGACCTGCGGGTGGGGCTGACGGGTGGCGTCGAGATCTCGGTGAAGTCGCTCGTCATCATCCTGGCCTCGCTCCTCATGCTGGTCGGCCTGAACCTCTTCGTTACCCGGACAAAGCTGGGGACGGCCATCCGGGCCGTGGCGGAGGACCAGGCCACTGCGGAGCTGATGGGCATCAACGTAAACCGCATGATCTCCCTGACCTTCCTGATCGGCGGCATGATGGGCGGGGCGGCGGGAGCGCTGTTCGGCGTGCAGTTCGGCACCATCAACCCCTACACGGGCTTCATCCCCGGCATCAAGGCCTTCACCGCCGCCGTGCTGGGCGGCATCGGGAACCTGCCCGGGGCCATGCTGGGCGGAGTCGTCCTGGGCCTGCTGGAGACCTTCGCCGCCTCCTACATGTCGTTGCTCACGGGCGGAGCCTTCGGGGCCGAGTATAAGGACATCTTCGCGTTCAGCGTGCTGATCCTGATCCTCGTCTTCCGCCCGCGGGGCCTGCTGGGCGAGGTCGTGCGGGAGAAGGCCTGAGGGTGACCGTGGGCGCGTGCCGACCATGAGGAACGAGGCCCTCTCCGCCGCCCCCACCGGGCTGCGCGCCCTCCTGCAGCGGCCGCCGCTGGCCATGGGCCTGCTCACGGGCTACATCCTGGGCACGAGCCTGCTGGTGGCCAACACGCCGCGCTCGCTGCTCTTCTTCCTGCTCTTCCTCGTCTCGCTGCTGCTCATCTTCGCCGCCGAGGTGCCGCGCTGGTTTAAGGGGGCCGCCGTGCTGGTCACTCTGGGGCTCCTGATGCCGCTGCTGGGGTTGCGCAACGGCTTCTACCTGGAGGTGGCCACGCAGGTGGGCATCTTCGTGGCCCTGGCGCTGGGCCTGAACATCGTCGTCGGGCTGGCCGGTCTCCTGGACCTGGGATATGTGGCCTTCTACGCCGTGGGGGCCTACTCCTGGGCCATCCTGGGGTCGCCACAGCTGCTGAAGACCTGGCCGGCCCTGGACGCCATCCTGCCGTTGGGCGGGTGGTGGTTCTTCGTCTTCCTCCTCCTCGCCGTCGTGCTCGCCGCGATCACGGGGGTCCTGCTGGGCCTGCCCGTCCTGCGGCTCCGCGGCGACTACCTGGCCATCGTCACGCTAGGCTTCGGCGAGGTCATCCGCGTGCTGGCCAACAACCTGGACAAGCCCATCAACCTGACCAACGGGCCCATCGGGATCACCCCCATCACCCGTCCGGCCATCGAACCGGTGATGTGGGTCCTGCGGCTGGCGGGGGTGCAGGCCTCCCCGGCAGCGGTCTACCCCGTTTACTTCTACTTCCTCGTCCTGGTAGTGGTGCTGCTGGTCATCCTGGTCACGCAGCGGTTCAAGGACTCCCACATCGGCCGGGCCTGGGAGGCCATCCGGGAGGACGAGGAGGCCGCCATCGCCATGGGCGTGCCGCTGGTGCGGATGAAGCTGCTGGCCTTCGCCGCCGGCGCCTCCTTTGCCGGGGCCATGGGCGTGATCTTCGCCTCCAAGCAGTACTTCATCAACCCCGAGTCCTTCACGTTCCTGGAGTCCATCGGGGTGCTGGCCATGGTGATCCTGGGCGGCATGGGCAGCATCCCGGGCGCCATCCTGGGCGCCACGACGGTCACCATTCTGAACCTGCAGGTGCTCAAGCAGTTCTCGCTGACGCTCAACGCCTGGAAGAACGCGGGCGTGACCATCCTGGGCTACAACCTGGCCAACCTCCCGCCGCAGCTGGAACCGGCCAAGTACGAGCGCATGGTCTTCGGGATCATCCTCATCCTGATGATGATCTTCCGCCCGCAGGGCATCATCCCGTCTCGGCGACGGCGAATGGAACTGGAGGAGGCTCAGCGGCGCGCCGCCGAGACGACCGTGGAGGCTGGAGTGGGCTGATGGGCGTCATCCTGGAGTGCCGCGGGGTGACGAAACGCTTTGGCGGCCTCGTGGCCCTCAACGAGGTGGACTTCGTCCTGGAGGAAGGCCGGATCGTCTCCATCATCGGGCCCAACGGGGCAGGGAAGACGACGCTGTTCAACGTCTTCACCGGCGTCTACCGGCCGGAAGAGGGGTCGGTCCGCTTCCGGGGCCGGGAGCTCGTGGGCCTGCGCCCGGACCAGATCACCCGGCTGGGGATGTGTCGGACGTTCCAGAACATCCGCCTCTTCGGGAACATGACGGTGCTGGAGAACATCCTGGTGGGGATGCACAGCCGGCTCCACCTCTCCACGGTGGACGTGCTCCTGCGCACGCCCCGCTTCCATCGCGTAGAGGCCCAGGCGCTGGCCCGGGCGCAGGAGCTCCTGGGGCTCGTGGGGCTGCAGGGCCGGGGGGATGAGCTGGCCAAGAACCTCCCCTACGGGGACCAGCGGCGGCTGGAGATCGGGCGGGCGTTGGCCTCCGAGCCCCGCCTGCTGCTGCTCGACGAGCCCACGGCGGGGATGAACCCGGCCGAAGCCCAGGGGCTGATGACGTTCCTCCGCACCCTGCGCCGGGAGCTGGGCCTGACCATCCTCCTCATCGAGCACAACATGCGGGTGGTGATGGGCATCTCCGAGCGGGTCACGGTGCTGGACTACGGCCAGAAGATCGCCGAAGGATCCCCCGAGCAGGTGCAGCGTGACCCCCGGGTGATCGAGGCCTACCTGGGGACGCGGCAACGGCTGGCGGAGCGGCCGGCGGTGGGCTGATGGCCTTGCTGGAGCTGCAGGACCTGCATGTCTACTACGGCCACATTCATGCCCTGAAGGGGGTCTCCCTGAGCGTGGACGCGGGCGAGATCGTCGCACTGCTCGGCAGCAACGGGGCCGGGAAGACCACGACGTTGCGGACGATCTCGGGGTTGTTGCGGCCGCGGCGGGGGCGGGTGCTGCTGGAAGGGAAAGGCATCGACTACCTGCCCCCGCACGAGATCGTCTACCGGGGCGTGGCCCACGCGCCCGAGGGGCGGCGCATCTTCGCCCGGCTGACGGTGCGGGAGAACCTGGAGATGGGCGCCTACGCTCGCGCCAACGGGGCGGCCATCCGGGAGGACATGGAACGCGTCTTCGCCCTCTTCCCGCGCCTGCGGGAGCGGATCAACCAGGTCGCCGGCACCCTCTCGGGGGGCGAGCAGCAGATGCTGGCCATTGGCCGCGCCCTGATGGCCCGGCCGCGCATCCTCCTCCTCGACGAACCCTCCATGGGGCTCGCGCCGATCCTCGTGGAGCAAATCTTCGAAACGATCCGGGACATCAACGCCCAGGGGACCACGATCCTCCTGGTGGAGCAGAACGCCTTCATGGCCCTGACCATCGCCCACCGCGGCTACGTGCTGCAGACGGGAGAGATCGTCCTGGCCGGGGAGGCCCGTGCCCTGCAGGAAAACGAGGACGTGCGCCGGGCCTACCTGGGCGGGTAGGGGGGAGTCCCGCGCCGCCGCCCCACCACGAGCCGTGCCGCCGACCGGGCGGCCGTCAGGTGGGACGCGTCCGTTGTTCCTCGGCCGCTGCCCGCTCCTCCTCCGGCACGCGGGGGAGAACGACGGTGAAGGTGGTTCCGGCGCCCTCGCGACTCTGCACGGTGATGCGGCCGCCGTGCGCCTCCACAATGTGGCGCGCGATGGCCAGCCCCAACCCGCTGCCGGTGGCGGCGCTCCGCGAGCGGTTGGCCTTGTAGAAGCGCTCGAAGATGTGGGGGAGGTCGGCGGGGGGAATGCCCTGGCCGGTGTCCCGCACCGTCAGGACGACGGTCCCGTCCTGCCGCCGCCAGGCCACCTCCACCCGACCCGGCTCCGGTGTGAACTTGATGGCGTTGTCGATCAGGTTGGTCAGCACTTGCGCCAGGCGGTCGCGGTCGCCCAGCACCGTGACCGACCCGGTGCCGGGGTGGACCTCCAGGCGCCGCGACCCGGCCAGCGGCCGCAGGCGGGTGACCGTCTCCTCCACGAGCGCGGGGAGGTCTACCGGCGCGAGTTCGAGGGCCGCCCCCCTGGCCTCCAGGCGGCTGAGGTCCATCAGGTCGTCGACCAGCTTGACCAGCCGGTTGGCCTCGGCATCAATGATCTCCAGGAAGCGCCGGGCGGTGGCCTCGTCGCGCATCGCCCCGGCCAGCAGGGTCTCGGCGAACCCCTTGATGGAGGTGAGCGGCGTGCGCAGCTCGTGAGAGACGTTGGCCGTGAGCTCGCGGCGCAGCCGCTCGCTGCGCCGCAGCTCGGTGACGTCGCGCACCACGGCCACGGCGCCCGTGACCGCCTCCGCCGTGGCCGCCTCCGCTCCCGTGCGCCCGCCGGCGGTCCCGGCCCCGGGGGACCCGCTGGCGGCCTCCCCGGTGCCGCCATCCCCCCGCCAGATGGGCGCGCAGTGGACCTCCATCACCCGGTCCTCGCGCTGCAGCTCCGTCGCGCCCACCCGCGCCGCCGTGGCCGCCTCGGCCAGCATGGCCACCAGCGGCGCGGGCAGCAGGTCGGCCGCCGCCGCACCCACCGCCGCGCCGGACGGCAGGCCCAGCAGCTCCTCGGCGGCGCGGTTCACCAGGAGCAGCCGCCCCTGGCGGTCGGTGGCGATCACCCCGTCCTGCATGCTGGTGAGGATGGCCGCCAGCGTCGTCCGCTCCGCCCGCAGCCCCTCGATGGTCTCCCGCAGGCGGGCCGCCATGGCCGAGAAGGCCCGGCCCAGCCGGCCGATCTCGTCGTCGCTGTCGATGGCCACCTGGGCGTCGAGGTCCCCCTCGCGCAGGCGCTCGGCGGCGCGGGTGAGGCGCTCGATGGGGTCGGTCAGGCTGCGGGCCAGCCGCGCCCCCACCACCCACGCCGCCCCGAGCCCCAAGAGCAGCGCCCCACCGAACGCCGGCAGCAGGCGCCGCAGCTGGCGCTGGACCCATACCGCCGGCGCGGAGACGTGGACGACCCCGGTGGGGCGGGCGCGCGGACCGATGGCCGCCGCGGCAAAGACGCGGCGCTGCCCGGTGCGCGGGTCGTCCCGTACCGCGTACGCCGGCTGGTCGGGGCGGGCCAGGGCCTGGCCGACCTCGGGGGGAGGCGGTGCCCCCGGCGGGACGGTGGGCCCGCGGCCGTGGGCGTCCAGCAGGGCGATGACCACGTCGGGGCGCCAGCGGAACTGCTGCGCCAGCGCCTCCTGCTGGTCGGGGGGGATGGCCCCGGCCCCCTCGGTGAGCATGGTGGCGATGAGGCGGGCCTGGGTGGAGACGACGTAGGCGTAGGTCTCCAGGTAGCGGCGCTGCAGGACGGCGAGCACCACTACCAGGACCAGGGCCAGCGTCACCGCCGCCAGCCCCACGTAGGTGGCGATGAGCTTGAAGCGGATGGCGCGCCTCACCGGCCGGGACGCACGGGCGCCTTGAACTTGTAGCCGACCCCGCGCACCGTCTGGATGAAGGTGGGGGCGGCGGGGTCGTCCTCGATCTTCTCCCGCAGCCGGCTGATGTGCATGTCCACCGTGCGGGTGCTGCCGAAGTAATCGTGCCCCCAGAGGTGCTCCAGGAGGAAGTCGCGGGTGAAGACGCGGTTGGGGTGGCGCATCAGCAGCGCCAGCAGGTCGAACTCCTTGGCGGTCAGCTCCACCGGGCGCCCGTGCAGGGAGACCTCCCGCGTGGCCGGGTCCAGGCGCAGCCCGTCGGCCTGCAGCGGCGCCTGCGCTCCCAGCAGCTCACGCCCGGCCCGGCGCAGGATGGCGCGCACCCGGGCCACCAGCTCGCGCGGACTGAAGGGTTTGGTGACGTAGTCGTCCGCCCCCAGCTCGAACCCGGCGATGCGGTCGAGTTCCCGCCCCCGGGCGGTGAGCATCAGGATGGGGACAGCGGAGGTGCCCCGGATCTGGCGGCACACCTCGAAGCCGTCGACCTCCGGCAGCATCAGGTCGAGGATGACGAGGTCGGGGGCGCCCTCGCCCACCTGGCGGAGGGCCTCGCGGCCGTCCCCGGCGGTGAGGACCTCGAAGCCCTCCCGCTCCAGGTTGTAGCGGACGAGCTCGACGATGTGCGGCTCGTCGTCGACGACCAGGATCCTGGCCACGCCCGGCCCCCCAGCCCGGTCTACATGACACGCCGCAGCTCGCCGCCGACGAAGCCGGCGATGCCGACCAGCACCGCCCCCAGGACGGTGAGCAGGACCGTCCAGCGGGCCCGCCCCGGACGGCGCCACCGGACCAGGAAGGCGACGAGGTAGGCGGCGGTGGCGCCGTAGGCCAGGGCCTGGTGGAGGGCGTGCTGCTGCCGCAGGGCGGTGCCCACCCCCGAGGCCTCGGCGGCGAGCAGGTCCCGCCAGCCGGAGAGCACGCTCAGGACCGCCCCCACCAGCCCCAGCCCGATCAGCCAGAAAGCCATCGCCGGGAAGAGGTCGCGCCGGCTCCGCAGGGCCACCAGGTCGAAGACCGTGGCCACGACCCACAGGGCGATGGGGAAGTGGACGACCTGCGGGTGGACGAAGACCATCACCGCAGGAGCTTCATCGCCTCCTCCAGCGTGGCCGCCACCGCTCGGGCCCCGGCCTGCCCGGTGGCCACGTCGATCCGCCCCGTCACCAGGTCGACGGCGAGCTCGTTGGCGTGGCGGGCGAGCAGCACCGCGCCGGGCTTGTCCCGGGCGTCAGTGAGGAAGCCGTTGCCCATCCCCTGGCAGGGATGGCCCGCGGCCGCCTTGAAGTTGCGCCCGCCGCTGCCCTCCAGGCAGTTGACGACGTGCTGCAGGTGGGTCTGGATCCCCGAGAGCGCCGCCGCCCCCGCGGCCAGCTCCTTGGAGTGCTGGATGGCGGTGCGCAGCTGGGCCTCCGCGCCCCCGCCTGCCGGGGCGCCCCCGGTGTGGTAATCTGCGGAGGCGGCGGGAACGAGCCACAGGAGGCCTGCGACGGCCACCAGAAGCATCACGATACGCATCTTGACACCCCTTTCCCGGGCCCCCATAGTGCAGTTGGCGCCCGTAGCATTAGCATCCTGCCGCCGCGTCGCGTGTCCGTCACGAGGAGGTAACGGCCGCGTAACACCCCGCCGGCCTACGCCGCGGCCTGGGGGAGGGTGCCCGTGATCCGCTCCGCGGCACGTCCCACGATGCCGCTGCAGCCGGAGCCGCGCGCCGGGACCACCGTCTCCGCTGCCCTGCCCACGAGCATGCGCGCCCTGGTCAAGGAAGCCCCCGAGCCCGGGCTGGCTCTGCGCACGGTCCCGGTCCCTCCGGTCGGCCCGGGGGAGGTACTGGTACGGGTGGCGGCCGGGGGAATCTGCGGGACCGACCTGCACATCTACACCTGGGACGCCTGGGCGGCGGGGCGGCTGCGCCCCCCGGTCATCGTCGGGCACGAGTTCTGCGGCACGGTCGTCGCCACGGGGGAAGGGGTGACGTCCCCGGCCGTGGGCGACTTCATCGCCGGAGAGTCCCACCTGGCCTGCGGCGCCTGCCGGGAGTGCCGGGGCGGGAGGGAGCACATCTGCGAGCGCCTCCAGGTGCTGGGGGTGGACCGGGACGGGGCTTTCGCCGAGTACGTGGTCCTGCCCGCCCGGAACGCCTGGCGGCTCGACCCGCAGCGCGTGCCGGTGGAGGTGGCGGCGGTGATGGACCCGCTGGGAAACGCCGTGCATAGCGCGCTGGCGGCGGATCCCGTGGGGCGCGCCGTGGCGGTAATCGGGTGCGGGCCGATCGGCCTCATGGCCATCGCCGTGTTGCGCCTGGCCGGTGCCGCCCTTGTGGCGGCCTCCGACGTCCGACCGGAGCGGCGGGCGCTGGCCCGGCAGCTGGGGGCCGATCTGGTGCTGGACCCGGCGGCCGACGACGTCCCCGCACGGCTGCGCGCCGCCACAGGCGGCCACGGCGTCGACATCGTCCTGGAGATGTCGGGACACCCGGCCGGGCTGCGCGACGGCCTGCACGCTCTGCGGCCGGGCGGGTTCGTCGCCCTCCTGGGCCTGCCCGCCGGCCCCGTGGAAGTCGACCTGGCCAGGGACGTCATCGCCAAGGCGGCACGGCTGCACGGCATCTACGGGCGCCGGATCTGGGAGACGTGGGAGCAGGCCACCGCCCTGCTGGCCCGCGGCCTGGAGATCCGCCCGGTGGTCACCCACCGCCTGCCGCTGGCGCGCTTCGCCGAGGCCTTCGCCCTCCTGGCCGAGGGGCGCGCCGGCAAGGTGATCCTGACCGTGGAGGGATAGGGAATGGAGACGCTGGGCGCCCGCCGCAGCGCCTACGGGCTGGAGCGGCACGGCATCCGCAACGCCAACGTCTACTGGAACCTCACCACCCCGCTGCTCTACGAGGAGGCGATTCGCCGCCGCGAGGGGCGGCTGGCCCAGGGGGGCCCGCTGGTGGTGCGCACCGGCCACCACACCGGCCGCTCCCCCAACGACCGCTTCATCGTCCGCGAGCCCACCAGCGAGGCGCACATCTGGTGGGGGAAGGTGAACCGGCCGCTGGAGGTGGCGCACTTCGACAGCCTGCACCGGCGCATGCGGGCCTACCTGGAGGGGCGGGATCTCTTCGTCCAGGACTGCTTCGTCGGGGCCGACGCCGAGTACCGCCTGCCCATCCGCGTGATCAGCGAGAGCGCCTGGCACGCCCTCTTCGCCCGGACCATGTTCATCCGCCCGCAGCCGGAGGAGCTCCCCGGGCACGTGCCGGCCTTCACCGTCCTCCACGCCCCGCGCTGCCACGCCGTCCCCGAGGAGGACGGGACGCGCTCGGAGGTCTTCATCGTGATGAACTTCCAGGAGCGCCTCGTCCTCATCGGCGGGACCGAGTACGCGGGCGAGATCAAGAAGTCCATCTTCAGCGTGCTCAACTACCTGCTGCCGCGCCAGGGGGTCCTCTCCATGCACTGCTCGGCCAACGAGGGCCCGGCGGGTGACGTGGCCATCTTCTTCGGCCTGTCCGGCACCGGCAAGACCACGCTCTCCGCGGACCCGGAGCGGCGGCTGATTGGCGACGACGAGCACGGCTGGAGCGAGCGCGGCGTCTTCAACTTCGAAGGCGGCGTCTACGCCAAGGTCATCCACCTCTCCGCCGAGGCGGAGCCGCAGATCTACGCGGCCACCCACAGCTTCGGGACGATCCTGGAGAACGTCGGGTACGACAGCCTCACCGGGGCCGTGGACCTGGACGACGACTCGCTCACGGAGAACACCCGCGCCGCCTTCCCGCTCGGGCACATCCCCGGAGCGAAGCTCGACGGGGTGGGCGGCCACCCCCGGACCATCGTCATGCTCACCGCCGACGCCTTCGGCGTGCTCCCCCCCATCGCCCGGCTCGCCCCGGCCCAGGCGATGTACCACTTCCTCTCGGGGTACACGGCCAAGGTGGCGGGGACGGAGAAGGGGGTGACCGAGCCGGAGGCCACCTTCAGCACCTGCTTCGGGGCGCCCTTCATGGTGCTCTCGCCCACGGTCTACGCGACCATGCTCGGCGAGCGCATGGTCCGGCACCGCGCTACCGCCTGGCTGGTGAACACGGGGTGGACCGGCGGCCCCTACGGGCAGGGGCGGCGCATACCCATCGCCTACACGCGGGCGATGGTGCGGGCAGCCCTCACCGGGGCCCTCGAGGGCGTGGCGTTCCGGACCGACCCGGTCTTCGGGCTGGCGGTGCCGCAGACGTGCCCGGGGGTCCCGCCGGAGGTACTCGACCCCCGCAGCACCTGGCCGGACCCGGAGGCCTACGACCACCAGGCGCGGCGCCTGGCGGGGATGTTCCGGGAGAACTTCGCCGCCTTCCGCGACCAGGTCCCGGCGGAGGTGGCCGCGGCCGGGCCCGAGCTGTAGCCCTTCGACCCGATCGGGCACGTCCCGGGCCGGTCGGGGCGTACGTGCCCGGGTTCACCAGGCAGCCCTTGACCGCGTGCGCCAGGTCCGAGAGCCTCGTGAGGGGGCGACCCCTGCGGCGCCTGAGACCCCCGGGGGGCGTGCGGTGCCCGCGTCGCACACCGGCAGGAGGCGATGACACCATGGCCACCCAGGTGACCAATCCGCTGGCCTTCCTCGACGACGAGCTGGAGGCGCTGCGCCGCCAGGGGCTCTTCCGCTGGCCGCGCGTGCTCAGCGGCCCGCAGGAGCCGGTGGCGACCTACGACGGGCGCCAGGTCATCAACCTCTGCTCCAACAACTACCTGGCCCTGGCCAACCACCCCCGCCTGAAGGCGGCGGCGGTGCGGGCCGTGGAGGCGCTGGGGGTGGGGCCCGGCGCGGTGCGCACCATCGCCGGCAACCTGGAGATCCACCGCCTCCTGGAGGCGGAACTGGCCGCCTTCAAGCACACCGAGGCCACCCTGCTCTACCAGTCGGGCTTCACCGCCAACGCCGGCACGGTGGCGGCCCTGCTGGGCCGGGAGGACGTCATCGTCAGCGACGAGCTGAACCACGCCAGCATCATCGACGGCGCGCGCCTGAGCGGCGCCACCAAGAAGATCTACCCGCACGGGGACGTGGAGGCGGCGCGCCGGCTGCTGGCCGAGTCCCGCGGCGCCCGGCGCGTGCTCCTCATCACCGACGGCGTCTTCAGCATGGACGGGGACATCGCCCCGCTGCCGGCGCTGGTGGAGGCCGCCGAGGCCCACGGGGCCATCATGATGGTCGACGACGCCCACGCCAGCGGCGTCGTCGGGCGGCAGGGGCGCGGCACGGTCGACCACTTCGGGCTGCACGGCCGGGTGCACATCCAGGTGGGGACGCTCTCCAAGGCCTTTGGCGGGCTGGGCGGCTACGTCGCGGGGAGCCGGGCGCTCATCGACTTCCTCGTGCACCGGGCGCGGCCGCTGCTCTTCTCCACGTCGCATCCGCCGGCGGTGGCGGCGGCGGCGCTGGAGGCGGTGCGCTACGTCCAGGAGCCGGAGGGGGAGGAGCGCATCGCCCGCCTGTGGGAGCACACGCGCCTCTTCAAAGAGGGGCTGCGCCAGCTGGGCTTCGACACCGGGCGCAGCGAGACGCCGATCACGCCCATCCTCGTGGGCGAGGAAACCCTGGCGATGCGCCTCTCCGACCGCCTCTTCGAGCTGGGGGTCTTCGCGCTGGGGATCGCCTACCCCACGGTGCCGCGGGGCAAGGCCCGCGTGCGCACCATCGTGACGGCAGGGCACACGCCCGAGCTGCTGCGCCGCGCGCTGGACGCCTTCGAGCGGGCGGGGCGGGAGCTCGGGTTGATCTGAGCCGCGGCATGCGCGTCTTCACCCGGCTCCTCACGCCCGACGACGCCCGGGCGCGCTACCGGGCGCAGTGGCACCCGAGGCCCACCCCGGCGGAGACGGTGCCGCTCACCTCGGCCCTGGGGCGCGTCCTGGCCGACGACGTAACCGCTGCCGAGGACCTCCCGCCGTTCGACCGGTCGACCGTGGACGGCTACGCGCTGCGCACGGACACCGTCGCCGCGGCAGCGCCGCTCCCGGCGGGCGACGCAGCCTCTGGTGGAGGCGTCCGGCTGCGCCTCGTCGGCGCGGTGCGCATGGGCGAGGCGGCGGCTGTCCCGGTGGGCGTGGGTGAGGCCGTCCAGGTCCCCACCGGGGGGATGCTCCCGCCGGGGGCCGACGCGGTGGTGATGCAGGAGGAGGTGGTGCGCGAGGGCGACCTCCTGGTGCTCTCGCGCCTCCCCGCCCCCGGGGAGAACGTCCTGCGCCGCGGCGCCGACGTGCGCGCGGGCCAGGTGGTGCTCCCCGCCGGCCGTCGCCTCCGTCCCGCCGACCTGGGCATCCTGGCCGGTCTTGGAATCACCCGGGTGGCGGTACGCCGGCCCCCGCGCGTGGCCATCTTCTCCAGCGGCGACGAGGTGGTGCCGCCCGAGGCGGTGCCGGCTCCAGGGCAGGTGCGCGACATGAACGCCCCGACCCTCGCCGCGCTCGTGCGCGAGGCCGGCGGCGAGCCCGCAGTCGAGGAGATCCTGCCCGACGACCGCCCGGTGGTCGAGGCCCGCCTGCGCCAGGCCGTGGCCGCCTGTGACCTGGTGCTGGTCTCGGGGGGGAGCTCGGTGGGTGAGCGAGACGTGGTCGTGGACGCCATCGCGGCGCTGGGCCCGCCCGGCATCGTGGTGCACGGGATCGCCATCAAGCCCGGCAAGCCCACGGTGCTGGCCCTGGCCGGCGCCACGCCGGTGGTGGGGCTGCCCGGCAACCCGGTCTCGGCGATGGTGATCTTCGCCCGTTTCGTCCGGCCGCTGCTGGCCGCGCTGCTCGGGACGGCGGAGGAGCCGGCGCGCTACACCACCGCCCGTCTGGCCCGCACCCTGCGCGCGCCGGCCGAGCGGGAGGAGCACGTGCGGGTGCGGCTGGAGGTGCGGGGAGGGGAACACTGGGCCGTGCCGCTGCCGGCGGCCTCGGGGGTGCTCACCTCGATGGTCCGCGCAGACGGCTTCGTCGTCCTGCCCCCTGGCCGGGAGGCGGCGGAGGGGTCGGTTGTGGAGGTGGAGCTCCTTGGCTAAGGCGCGGGCGAAGGGCGGCGCGGCCCCGCGTCTCAGCCACGTCGACGGGACGGGTCGGGCGCGCATGGTGGACGTGGCCGCCAAACCCGAGACCCGGCGCGAGGCGGTGGCGCGCGGCGAGGTGGTGATGCAGCCCGCCACGCTGCAGCTCATCGCGGCCGGGGGCGTAGCCAAGGGTGACGTCCTGACGCTGGCCGAGACCGCCGGGGTGATGGCGGCCAAGCGCACCGACGAGTGGATTCCCCTCGCCCACACTCTGCCGCTCACCGAGGTGCGGGTGACCTGCCGCCCCGCGCCGCCGGACCGCGTGGCCATCGAGGCGGTGGCGCGCACGGTCGGGCGCACCGGCGTGGAGATGGAGGCGCTCGTGGCCGTGGCGGCCGCGGCGTTGACCGTCTACGACATGTGCAAGGCGGCGGACCGGGGGATGACCATCGACCGCATCCGGCTAGTGCGCAAGCGCGGCGGCCGCAGCGGCGACTACCGGCGACCGGGGGAGGCGGGATAGGCCGTGGCCGGCCTGGCCGGGCGGCGCGTCGCCGTCCTCACCGTGAGCGACACAGTGGCCGCCGGGCGCGGGCCGGATACCAGCGGCGACCGCATCATGGCGTGGGCCACGCACCACGGCGCCGAGGTAGTGGCGCGCGAGGCGGTGGCGGACGACCGGGCGGCGGTGGCCGCGCGCCTGCGCCACCTGGCCGACGAGGTGGGCGCCGCCCTCGTGCTGACGACCGGGGGGAGCGGCGTGGCGCCGCGCGACGTCACCCCGGAGGCGACGCTCGACGTCGTCGAGCGCCTGGTCCCCGGACTGCCCGAGTGGGCCCGCGCCCGCACCGCCGCCGCGACCCCGCTGGCCGTCCTCTCCCGCGGCGTGGCTGGCGTGCGGGGGCGCACCCTCATCGTGAACCTCCCGGGGAGCCCGCGCGGCGTGGAGGAGTGGCTCGCGGTCCTGGAAGGAGTCCTGCCCCACGCCCTCGACCTGCTGGCCGGGGAGGGCCCGCCGTGGGGCCGCCCCCACGCCTGAACCCAGGCCGCGCGCGACAGGTGCGCCGTGGCGGCGTGATCGGCGGGTATAGACGCCTTCCCGCACGGGCAAGAAGGCAACAGGATGCTCCGCCTCTGGGCCCGGCTGACGCTGCTCCAGCGCTTCACCCTGGCCAGCGCCCTCATCGCCGTGGCGCTGGCCGTGGGACTCTCCGTCGCCACCACCCGGCTGGTGACCGCGATCCTGGTCGACCGGGAGGCGCACGTCGCCGCGGAGAGCATCGTGCGCGCCTTCGGGCCGACGCTGACCCCCGAGGACCTGCGCGGGCCGCTGGCAGCTGACCGCCAGGCCGTCCTCGACGCTCTCTTCCGCACCAGCACCCACTCCCCTGACCTGCTGCGCGTGCGCCTGTGGCGGGCCGACGGGCTGCTCCTCTACAGCAACGCCGACGAGCCGGTCGGCGTGGCGCCGGTGGCCGCGGACTTGCGCACACCCGAGGGCTTCCGCCGCTTCGTCCGCGACCGGCAGCGCCTGGAGCGCCTCTCCCCGGACGCGGCACTGGTCTTCGTGCCCGTGCAGGCGCGGGCGGCCTCGCCGCCGCTGGGAGCCTACGAGATCTCCTACGACCTGACGCCGCTGTACGAGCGGTTTGCCGTGCTCCGCCGCATCATCTGGAACGCCGTAACCGGCGGTCTGCTGCTCCTCTACCTCTCCGTCTTCGTGCTGGTGCGGCGCGCCTCGCGCCAGCTGCTGCAGCAGCAGGCCGACCTGATCGCCGCCCACCTGGGGACCTACCAGGCACTGGCCAGTGCCATCGACGCGCGCGACGCCTACACCGGCGATCATTCCAGCCGCGTGGCTCGCCTGGCTGAGGCCCTGGCGCGGGCCATGGAGCTGGATCCTGGCACGGTTGAGGAGATCGTCATGGCCGCGCGCCTGCACGACGTGGGGAAGATCGCCGTGCCCGACGCCGTCCTGGGCAAGCCCGGACGCCTCACGCCCGAGGAGCACCGGTTGATCCGCCGCCACGCCGAGGCCGGCTACCAGATCCTCCAGTCGGCGCCGCTGCCGGAAGGGGTGAAGCGGGCGGTGCTGCACAGCCACGAGCGGTGGGACGGCCGCGGCTACCCGCGCGGGCTGGCCGGCGAGGCCATCCCGGTGGGCGCGCGCGTGCTGGCGGTGGCCGACGCCTATGAGGCCATGACCCACGACCGCCCCTACCGTCGCGCCCTCACCCCGGCGGAGGCCCGGGCGCGCATCGCCGCCGGCTCGGGCTCGCAGTTCGACCCGGCGGTGGTGGAGGCCTTCGGGCGGATCATCGACGCCTTCGACCGGGAGGCCGCGGAGGCTCGACCGCCGCAGCGCGCGGCAACCCTGCGCGACGCGGTCAGCCTCACGGCGCTCGAGCGCCGCGCCACGCCGGCCCGCGTTCGTTGACGCTCCTGCACGTGCACACCTATAATCGAAGAGGATTCCGGGCCGGTGGCGCAGTTGGGAGCGCGCCTCAATGGCATTGAGGAGGTCGGGGGTTCGAATCCCCTCCGGTCCACCACACACACCACCCGTCTTTTCCGCTTCCCCGGAAGGGTGTAGCTCCATAGCACATCCAGAACCCGAGTCCGATCGGGACGATTGGATTGACCATCGTCAGCGGATGCGCGGTGAACCACAGTGCACCGCTGCCGTTGGGCAGGTGGGCCCACGCGGTGATCACCGCCATCTGACGCGCGGTGTCCTACCAGCCCCAAACCGACGGTCGACCTCCGCTGCGGGAGCCTCGACCCCGCGACCCGTGGCCTCGGACGGGCGACGGAAGGCTTGCCGCACGGCCCGGATCCTCCTCCCGCACCCGAAGGCGGCGGTGGGGACTTTACCCCGCTGCGTGGGGAGCTCAGAGGCTAGGGCCACAGGGGGGACTTGGCCTGCCGTCCATCTGCTTCCGCGGCCAGTCGTGCAGGTGGCTGCCATCGAAGGGAGGAGCCATGAGTACGGCAGCGTCATCGCTGGCTGACTATTATTCGCAAGCCTTCTCGCGCAACATCGGACTCGTCACCCCGGCGGAACAGGAGCGGTTGCGGCACGTCTGCGTCGCCATCCCGGGGATGGGAGGAATGGGCGGGGTGGCCGCGGCCACGCTCGCCCGTACGGGCATCGGCCGCTTCCGCATCGCTGACGCCGACGTGTTCGAGGTCGTGAACATGAACCGGCAGTACGGCGCAACTGTTCACACGTTGAGGCAGAACAAAGCGGAGGTCATGGCGGAGATCATCCGCACCATCAACCCTGAGGCGGACGTGACGGTGTTCACGGAGCCCATCGGCAAGCACAACGTGGACGAGTTCCTCGCCGGGGCCGACGTGGTGCAGGACGCCCTGGACTACTTCGCCCTCGAAGCCCGCCGGCTGATCTGTTCCCGGGCGCGCGACAGAGGACTGTACGTGGTCTCCGCGGGCCCGCTCGGGTTCAGCGGCGTCCTGCTCGTATTCTCGCCCACCGGGATGAGCTTCGAGGAGTACTATGATCTCCGAGACGGGTTGAGTCTGGAAGAGCAGCTGATCGCCTTCGCGGTCGGGACAGCACCCGCCGGGATCCATCTGAGGTACATGGACCCCAAGAGCGTAGACTTCCAGAGAGGATACGGCCCGTCGCTCGGCGTGGCCTGCCAGATTGCGAGCGGCATGGCGGCGGCGGAGATCGTGAAGATCCTGCTGGGGCGCGGGCCCGTCAGACCCGTACCCTACTTCTCGCAGTTCGACGCCTACACCATGCAGTACCAACGCGGGCGGCTGTGGTGGGGCAACCGCCACCCCCTCCAGCGGCTCAAGCGCTGGTACGTCAAGCGGTTCCTGCTGAAGGGGGCCAGGCTCCGCAGCCGGCCTGCGCCGCAGGGAGGCTCGTAGTTCGGCTTCAACGCGTTCAGGCGGGGCATGGCAGATGGCGCCTTCACTTCGCCTCCACGAAGACGGGATCCACTCCTACGGGCAGGGCGGCTGGGCTGGCGGCCAGGTAGCTGTCCATATCGCCGGGCAAGGTAAAGCCCCCGCGCCTCTCAGGCAGGTCGGGGTCGCCCCTACCGCCGGCGCCAACCGCCTCCGACCTGGCGTTGGGCATGAGATGGACGTAGACGTCCAGCCCGCCCGTCCGCTCCTTGACCAGGTTGACCAGTTGGCTCGCCTGATGCCCGTTGAACCGGCCGCCGGGGGCCGGGTACAGCCAGAGGGTGGTCACCCTGGCCCGAGCGAGCGGATGAGCGCGGCGTCCGGCGTCGCATTCCGTGCGAAGACGACGTGCACGCCAAAGATGGGCGACACGGCCGCAGGCGCGATCGTGGGCGGAATGCCGGTCGGCGCAGCGGAAGAGGACACCACCGATGCAGCCGGAGTAGATACCAGCACAACGAAGGGGAGCAGGCGGAGCGGAAAGCGTTTCACGGGACCCTCGCTGACGATGTGCCCTGCGCCAGGGGATGGCGGGCTGACAGGCAGCCGTGGCTATTTGAAATGCTCGTCAATGAAGCGCTTGAATGCTTCGCCGGTGGGTCGCAGTGTGCCGTCAGCATTGACCAATCCCCGTGCTTTCGGCCCATCCAGGCCGAACCACACCGCGATGGGCACCCCCAGCTCCACGATCTTGCCCATGACGGCTGTCGTCTGGTTGGGGTCGTCGGTGAGCTGGCCGACTTCGTTGGTGATGACGGGCAGACCCGTCTGCGCCCTCAGATAAGCCACAGCTTCCTCCAGCGCGCGAGTATCGGCGATGTACCAGTGGAAGTTCACCTGGTCCACCCCGGCAGCGCGGTAGGCCGAGAGGAGCGCTTTGCCCCTGCGGAGTTGCTCCTGAGCCTGGGGCGAGTGCCACTGCCGTTGCACATCCGCCGTCAAGGCCCTGGCGGCGAAGTCTCGGGCCATGGCTGATCGCCCGCTGGCCTGGTAGTGGTCATAGACCAGGAGGGCCACCAGCGTGCTGACCAGCCCGCCGTTGGTGCAGAGGATCCCCTGTCGGTGCGCCACCTGGCAGGCGGCTCGCAGTTGAGCGCTGTAGTCTTCGGGCGTTCCCGTGTAAAACAGGGCCGAGTTCTCCTCGTTCTCCACCGCCAGGGCCACCGGGCGATACCTGTCGAGGACCTGGGAGAGTCTGCGTTGATAAGCGGCCAAGTCGCCGGGCGGGGCGGTGGGCAGCGGGCCGCTGTTTCGCACAGTGAGCACCAGTTTCAACCCAGTTCTCAGGGCGATGTCGCACTCCTGGCAGGTCCCGTGCCATCGGTTCAGGAAGACTGAGGAGGGCCGGAAATAGACGGCCCCCAGGGCTTGGGCGATCCGCATCCCCTGAGGCGAGCGGACCAGCTGAGACGGCAGCATCAGCCCGAAGGGGTTCCGGCCTGTGGGCAGGGGCGCAGTGATCTGCGCCGACGTGGCGGCAGCCCGTGCCAGCGAAACGCCTCCGGCGGCCACCACGACGCCCACGACAACCATGAACGGCATGGCGATCCTTCCCATCAGCCTGCTCCTCTTGCGGCCCCGCGAACAGGTCGTGTGAAAATGGCGGCCGCCCCTCCCCTGGGGCCGATGGGCAGAGGGCGCTCTATCTGTCCCATCAAACCGTGCGGGTCAGCAGCAGGTTTATCGGACAGTTCCGGGGCAGGGGGGAACGGCCGCACGCGCTCGCCGCCTCGCCCACCACGCGCCGGGGGGAGGCTCGCCGAGCTCCGGGAGGACCGGGTGTCGCCGACACGGCTCGCCAGTGATCGACCCAGGCCTCGCCGGGCGCCCGTGGCGGCCCGGCCCGCGCGGACGGCCAACGCGGCGTGATCTTGACCGTTGGGAAGGCGGGGCGGATACTAGAGGCTGAACGCAAGGCGAGGACCGGGAGCAGTAGGTTCACGGCCGCGTCAGAGAGCCGGACGGCAGGTTGCGAGTCCGGTCGCGCCGGGGCCGAACTCGCCCGGGAGCCGCACAGGCGAGGCGACGCCGAGCCTGTGCCGTCCACCCGACGTGACCGGGGTTGAGCGGGTGGTGCCCTCGGGCGCCGCCAAGCAGGGTGGTACCGCGGAGGCCGCCTTCGTCCCTGACGGAGGCGGCTGTGCTGTTTTCAGAGGCGATGCCGGGTGCGGCGGCCCGGCCGGGAGGGAAGAGGGGTGCAGACGGCAGAGGTGATCTGGTTCAACGGACGCATCGTCCCCTGGGAGGAGGCGCGGGTGCACGTGCTGGCCCACGCGCTCCACTACGGCAGCAGCGTCTTCGAGGGGATCCGGGCCTACGCCACGCCGGAGGGGCCGGCGGTCTTCTGCCTGGACGCGCACCTGCAGCGCCTGATCGACTCCTGCCGGATCGCCCGCATGGAGCTGCCCTACACCCGGGCGGAGCTGGCCGAGGCCATCGCCACCCTCATCCGCCGGAACGGGCACCAGAGCTGCTACATCCGGCCCGTGGTCTTCCGCGGCGTGGGGTCGCTCAGCCTGGACGCGCGCAAGGCGTCCCTGGAGGTGGCCATCGCCACCTTCGAGTGGGGTCGCTACCTGGGGGAGGAGGCGCTCGAGCAGGGGGTGGACGTGATGGTCTCCTCCTGGCGGCGGGTCGCCACCGACACCGTGGCGACGATGGCGAAGATGGGCGGGAACTACGTGAACTCCTCCTTCGTGGCCATGGAGGCGGCGGACCACGGCTTCGCCGAGGGGATCGCCCTGGACGTGCATGGCTACGTCAGCGAGGGGAGCGGGGAGAACATCTTCGTCGTGCGCCAGGGCGTCGTGCACACCCCGCCGCTCAGCAGCGGGATCCTGCCGGGCGTCACCCGCCAGGTGGTGATGACCCTGTGCGCCGACCTGGGCATCCCGGTGCGGGAGAGCCTCATCCCGCGGGAGATGCTCTACGTCGCCGACGAGGTCTTCTTCACGGGGACGGCGGCGGAGATCACCCCGGTGCGCTCGGTGGACCGGGTCCCCGTCGGCACGGGCCGCCGCGGGCCGATCACCGAGCGGCTGATGGCGGAGTTCTTCGGGATCGCCGAGGGCCACCTGCCCGACCGCCACGGGTGGCGGACGCCCGTGGCGGCCGCCCACCGGGCCGCCGCCACGTGAGCCGCGGGCGCGAGACCGGTATGCAGAGGGCGAGGATGCCAACCATGACGGACCGCTACGATCCGCGGGCCATCGAGATGCGCTGGCAGGCCAGGTGGGAGCAGGACCGCCTCTACCACGCTCCCGACTTCGACCCGCGCCCCAAGTGGTACTTCCTGACCATGTACCCCTACCCGTCGGGCGACCTGCACATCGGGCACTGGTACGCCATGGCCCCGTCCGACGCGGCCGCCCGCTTCAAGCGCATGCAGGGGTACAACGTGATGTTCCCCATCGGCTTCGACGCCTTCGGGCTGCCGGCGGAGAACGCCGCCATCCAGCACAACATCCACCCCTACACCTGGACCATGGCCAACATCGAGCGCATGCGCCGCCAGCTGCGCTCCATGGGGGCGATGTGGGACTGGGAGCGGGAGATCGTCACCTGCGACCCGTCCTACTACAAGTGGAACCAGTGGTTCTTCCTGCGCATGTACGAGCGCGGGCTGGCCTACCGGAAGCTGGCCCCGGTGGACTGGTGCCCCCGCGACCACACCGTGCTGGCGCGCGAGCAGGTGGTGGGCGAGGAGCGGGTGTGCGAACGGTGCGGCACGCCGGTGGTGAAGAAGAACCTGGAGCAGTGGTTCCTGCGCATCACCGCCTACGCCGAGGAGCTACTGGACTTCAGCGGCCTGGAGTGGCCCGAGCGGGTGCGCACGCTGCAGGAGCACTGGATCGGGCGCAGCCGGGGGGTGGAGTTCCGGATCCCGGTCCAGGGGCACCCGGGGGTGAGCTTCGAGGTCTTCACGACGCGGCCGGATACGGTGTACGGGATGACCTTTGCGGTGCTCGCGCCCGAGCACCCCCTGGTGGACCGGATCGCCACCCCGGACCGCCGAGCCGAGGTGGAGGCCTACAAGTTCAAGGCGGCGCGGGCCAGCGACATCGAGCGCCTCTCCACCGAGAAAGCGCGCGACGGCGTCTTCACCGGCGCCTACGCCGTCAACCCGATGAACGGCGCTCCGGTGCCCATCTACATCGCCGACTACGTCCTGCTCTCCTACGGGACCGGCGCCATCATGGGGGTGCCGGCCCACGACGAGCGGGACTTCGACTTCGCCCGGCGCTACGGGCTGCCTATTCCCGTCGTCATCGCCCCGCCCGGGTGGGACGGCCAGCCCCTCCCGCAGGCCCATCTGGGCGAGGGAACGATGGTCAACTCCGGCCCCTTCGACGGCCTGCCGAGCCCCGAGGGATGGGAGCGCATCGCGGACTACATGGAGCGGGAGGGGATCGGGCGGCGCGCCGTGCACTACCGCCTGCACGACTGGCTGATCAGCCGGCAGCGCTACTGGGGGACCCCCATCCCCATCGTCTACTGCCCGGCCTGCGGCACCGTCCCGGTGCCCGACGAGGACCTGCCGGTGGTGCTGCCCCACGACGCCGAATTCCTGCCCACCGGCGAGTCCCCCCTCCGCTACCATGAGGCCTTCCGCCGCACGCGCTGCCCGCGCTGCGGGGGCGAGGCGGAGCGGGAGACCGACACCATGGACACCTTCGTCGACTCCTCCTGGTACCAGTACCGCTACGTCAGCCCCGACTACCAGGCGGGCCCCTTCGACCCGGAGCGCGGCCGCTACTGGCTGCCGGTGGACCAGTACACCGGCGGGATCGAACACGCCGTCATGCACCTGCTCTACACGCGCTTCTGGACCAAGGTCATGGCCGACCTGGGGCTGGTGCCCTTCCGCGAGCCGATGCGCCGCCTCTTTAACCAGGGGGTGATCCTGGGGGAGGACGGGGAGAAGATGAGCAAGTCGCGGGGCAATGTCGTCAACCCCGACGAGTTCGTGGCTACGCTGGGCGCCGACACGGTGCGGGCCTACCTGATGTTCATCGGGCCGTGGGAGAACGGCGGCCCCTGGAGCAGCCGGGGCATCGAGGGGGTGCACCGCTTCCTGCACCGCGTCTGGGGCCTGGTGGTGGAGCCCGCCGCGCCCGGACCGGACGCACCGGCGGGCCCCGGCGAGCGGGAGGTGCGCCACCGGACGCACGCCACCATCAAGCGGGTCACGGAGGACCTGGAGCAGTTCCGCTTCAACACGGCCATCGCCGCGCTCATGGAGTTCGTGAACTTCCTGCAGGACGTGCGCGGCACGCGGGCGGCCGCCGGGGCGGCCTGGACGGAGGCGCTGCGGTCGCTGGTCCTGATGCTGGCCCCGCTCACCCCGCACATCGCCGAGGAGCTGTGGGAGCGCCTGGGCCAGCCCTACTCCGTGCACCAGCAGGTCTGGCCGGCCTACGACCCCGAGCTGGCGCGGGCGGAGACGGTCACGCTGGTGGTGCAGGTCGACGGCCGGGTGCGGGACCGCCTCCGGGTGCCGGCCGACCTGCCGGCGGAGGAGGCGCGCCGGCTGGCCCTGGCCAGCCCCCGCGTCCGCAAGTTCGTGGACGGGCACGAGGTGGCCGACGTGATCGTCGTGCCGGGCCGCCTGGTGAACATCGTCCTCGACCGGTCCCGGGGGGAGGACCGTCCTGCGGGCGCAGTCGCCACCCGAAAGGCTTCCCCATCTGAAGGGGGTGGGTGAGGTGGGGCTCGCCGCGTCCTAGCCGTCCCGACCGCCCAGCGCATCCCGCCCTACGACGCCCACACCATCGAGGCCCGCTGGCGAGCCCGGTGGGAGGCCGAAGGGCTCGATCGGGCCTCGGAGGGCGATCCCGGCCCCAAGCGCTACATCCTGACGATGTTCCCCTATCCCTCAGGGGAGCTGCTGCACGTGGGCCGCTGGTTCGCCTACGTCCCGGCGGACGCACGGGCGCGCTACGAGCGCATGCGCGGTGCCAGGGTCCTCTTCCCCGTCGGCTTCGACGCCGTCGGGCTGCCGGCGGAGAACGCCGCGATCCGCCACGGCCTCCACCCCTCCACCTGGACGATGCGGAACATCGAGGCCATGCGCCGGCAGTTCCGCACCATGGGGGCGATGTGGGACTGGTCGCGCGAGGGGGTGACCTGCGAGCCGCGCTACTACCGCTGGACGCAGTGGTTCTTCCTGCAGATGTTCGCGCGGGGTCTGGCGTACCGGGCGCCGGGGCCCGTGGACTGGTGCCCGCGCTGCCGCACCTCGCTGGCCCGGGAACATGGCGGGACGGCGGGTGCGGCGCCTGATCCACCCTCGCCCCGGCTTGGTGAACATCGTGACCGGGGGGTAAAGCGCCGGCCCCGCGCCGATCAAGGAGATGGGAGATCGGGGGAGGCGGGGCGAATCCCTTGGAAAGCGATGCGCAGCCACGCGCCACGCGGGCCGGCCAGGCGGCGCTCCTCCTCGTGGGTGCGGCCGGCCTCCTCCTGGTGGGGCGGGCGATGGTGGCCAGGCCCGCAGGTGAGCCGGTCGTGCTGGGCACCCCCGCGCCGGCGCCGCACGTGCTGGTGCACGTGGCCGGGGAGGTGGTCCTGCCCGGCGTGTACCGCCTGCCGCCGGGGGCGCGCTGGAGCGATGCGATCCGGGCGGCCCGCGGTCCCACGTTCCGCGCCGACCTCGACGCCGTGAACCTGGCGCAGCCAGTGCGCGACGGAGAGCGGGTCTACGTCCCGTCGCGCCCCGACCCGGCGCCGCCTGCGGCAGAAGCCGGGGCGGCGAGGCGTGGGGGGCCCCAAGATCCCGCGGGGGGCGGGACCCCGGTCTCCCTGAACCAGGCCACGGCCGCCCAGCTCGAGGCCCTTCCCGGGATCGGCCCGGTCCTGGCGGCGCGCATCATCGAACACCGCCGCACGCGCGGCCCGTTCCAAACCCTGGAAGACCTCCTGGAGGTCCCCGGGGTGGGTCCGCGCCTCCTGGCGCGCCTGCGTCCGCACCTGCGCGTGCCGTGAAACCTCGACGAGTGGCCGTTGCGTATACCAAAGACGAACGACGACCGCGGGCGCCCTGACGCCCCTGGGGGGAGGAGCGGGCCCTATACGCCTGAGGAGCTGGCGGCGTACGAGGCGTTGGTCGAGCGGTACGGCCGCCTCGTCTACAACATCGCCTACCGCATGACCGGCAGCGAGGCGGACGCGAAGGACCTGGCCCAGGAGGCCTTCATCCGGGTCTTCCGGGCCTTCCGGCGCATCGACCCGGAACAGCCGCTGGAGGGCTGGCTCTACCGCATCGTCAGCAACCTCCACATCGACCTCCTGCGCAAGCGGCCGCGGGTGCGCGTCGAGTCGCTGGACGCCCCGGCGCTCACCCCGCAGGGGGAGGAGGTCGCCCGCGAGCTCCCCGACCCCTGGGGGGACGTCCCGGACGCGGTGATCGACCGGACGCTGGACGCGCGCATCCAGGCGGCGCTGCTGGCGCTGCCGGTCGAGCTACGCATGGTGGTCATCCTGAGCGACATCGAGGGGCACGCCTACGAGGAGATCGCCACGATGCTGCGGTTGCCGCTCGGGACGGTGAAGTCGCGGCTGCACCGCGCGCGGAAGATCCTCCAGGCGCGCCTCCGTCCGGTGATGGAGGAGCGGCGGCGGGGTGTGGCGCCGCCAGGGCGTCCCGACCCCGCGGAGCCAGGAGGCCGCGCGCCGGGCACCGGGGGCGTCCAGAACGACCGCGGGCGGACGGACGACCGCGGGCGGACGGAGGAGGGGTCGAGGAGGGAATGACCCACGATCGCATCGGCCGACAGCTCTCGGCCTACCTCGACCGGGAGCTCACCCCGGAGGAGGCCAGGGCCGTGGAGCGCCACCTGGACGGCTGCCCTGCCTGCCGGGAGGAGCTGGAGGCGTTGCGCCAGACCAGGGCCTTGCTGCGCGCTCTCCCCGAGCGGCCGCTGCCGGAGGACTTCTGGCCGGAGCTGCGGCGGACGCTCCAGCGGGAGGCCGCACCCCGGACCCGGGGCCTGCCGGCGGTGCGGGCGTGGCTCGACGCCATCCGCGCGCGCCCGGCCCCGGCGCTGGCCGTGGTCGCCGTCGTGCTGCTGCTCGCGGTGACGCTGGTGCGCGGGCAGCTCGACCGCCTGCGGGCCGCCGAGTTCGGGCTCGACCTGCTGGTGCGCGAGCACGCGATCACCGTGGCCGCGGACGACCCGCTGGCCGACCCGGCCTACCTGGGCTTCGTCGTCACCCAGGCCAACCTGGCCCTGGTGGGCGCGACGGAGGAGGCCCGCCGGTGAGCGGCGGCGTCCGGAGGCGATGCCGGGTGGCGGGCGAAGCCCTGAGGGGTCGCGTCGGCCTGGCGGCGGTGACGGCGGCCGCGCTGACGGTCCTGGTCCTCGCGGCAGCGGCGGGCGTCGCGGCAGTGCAGGGGCGAGAGGCGCCGCTGTCGGCCGAGGCCATCGTCCGCAGCGTCATCCTGGCGCCCAGCGTGATCGACTACGAGGGGACGAAGGTCATCTCCACGTCACGAGGCGGTGTGGCGGAGACGATCACCCTCCAGGAGCTGCACAAGCGGCCGAACAAGCTGCGGCTGCAGTTCCTCACCCCGGACGAGGCTGCCGGGCGGCTGGTGGTGGACAACGGCGTCGAAGCCTGGCACTACGAACCGGCGCTGCACACCGCCTTCCAGGGCCCCAGCCTGACCCGGCAGCCGCACGACCCCGAGCGGGCCCTGCGCGACCTGCGCGCCGGCTACAGGATGACCGTCGAGGGGACGGAGGAGGTGCTCGGCCGTCCGACCTTCGTCGTGGCGCTGGCCCACCGGCGCGGCGGGATGGTGCGACGGCTGTGGGTCGACCAGGCCACCGGGACGCCCCTGCGCGTCGAGGAGCGCCGCGCCGGCGAGGTCGTCTACCTGGCCTACTTCACGCGTATCTCCTTCAGCCTCAACCTGCCCGAGGCGCTCTTCCGCTTCCGGGCGCCCGCCGGCGCGCGCATCTTCCCGCTCTTCCCTGAAGAGGAGCGGCTGGCGCCGCTGGGCGTGGTCGAGCGGCAGGCCGGATTCGCCATCCTGCGCCCCGGGCCGCCGCCGGCGGGCTGGCGCCTGCGCGGCGCCGCGCTGGTGCGCTACGGCTCGGTGAGCGGCGTCCACCTGCGCTACGAGGGCGGGGCGGGACCGGTCTCGCTCTTCCAGGTGCCCGCCCGCCGCCTGGCCGCGCACGACTTCCAGGCCGGCCGGGCGGTCGTACACGGCGCCCGGACCTACCGGGTGCTGGAGGTGGGGCCGTTCCTGCTGGTCACCTGGGAAGCGCGCGGGGTGCGGCTGGTCGTGGCCGGGAGCGCCCCGCTGGGGATCCTCCTCGACCTGGCCGCGCGGGTGGGCGGATGAGGATGCGCCCGGGTGCCCCGGCCCTGGCTCTGGTACTGGTGGTCCTGCTCGCGGCGGGGACGGTGCCAGCGCTCTCCCTGCACGCGGCGCCCCACCGGGGGAAGGGGCGCGGGGCGGAGGAACCGCTGGGGCTCGTGCGTCTGCGCGGCGTGGTGGTGGCGGTCAGCCCGTCGGTCCTCACCCTCCGCCTGGCCGAGGGGGGGACCGTGACCTGCCGCCTCGTGGAGGGGACGCGCATCGGCGGGCGGACGCGGCTGGTCCCGGGGCTGGTCGTGGAGGTGCGGGCGGTGCGGGTCGCCGGAGGCCTGGTGGCCCTCGTCGTGGGAGTTCCCGAGGCACGCGGTCCGGCCCGCACCGCCCGTCTTTTCAGTGCGACGGGCGCCGTCGAGGGCGTGGCCATCGCCGTAGGGGAGCGGACGCTCTCGGTGCTGCGGGCCGACAACACGCTGCTCACCGTCCTCCTCACCGGGACCACGCAGCTCCGGGGGGCGCCGTCGGTCCCCCGGCTGGCCGTCGTGGAGGTGGTGGGGACGGCGAACGCCGACGGCTCCGTCAGCGCGCGCACCGTGACGGTGCGCTTCGACCCCCGCCGCGCCACCCAGGTGAGCGGCCGCGTGGCCGTGGCCTGGGACGGCACGGGGTTCGTCCTCTCCGGCGGGGCGATCGTCACCGTGGACGAGGAGACCTGGGTATTGTGGGGCGCGGCGCTGCGCCCCATGGCGTTCATCGCGCCGGGGATGCGGGCGACGGTGTGGGGGGAGGGGCGTCCGCCCGTGGTCGCCGCGCGGGTCGTCCAGCTGGCCCCCTGATCGTGGTCGACCTGCACGCCGACACGCTGCTCGACCTGGCCGCCGGGCGGCGCGACCTGGCGGGCGGCGGCCTGGGACACGTCGACCTCCCGCGGCTGCACCAGGGGGGCGTGACCGTGCAGGTCTTCGCCGCATTCGTCCACCCCCGCGAGGCCCTCCACGGCCCCGCCCGCCTGGCCGAGCTCCTCACAGCCTTCCAGGCAGCGCTGCGCCGTCACGCCCCAGCGGTGGCGCACGTGCGCACGATGGCGGACCTGGAGGCGGCGGTGGGTGCCGGTCGGGTGGCGGCGGTGGTGAGCGTGGAGAACCTCGGCGACGCGCTGGCGGGCCGGGAGGAGGCAGTGGCGGACCTGGTGCGCGCGGGCGTGCGCATGGCCGGCCTCACCTGGAACTTCCCGAACCCGCTCGCCGACGGGGCGCTCGAGCAGCGCCACGGCGGCCTCACGGCGCTGGGCCGTCGGGTGGTCCGCCGCCTGGAGCGCGAGGGGATCGTCGTCGACGTCTCCCACCTCTCCGAGGCGGCCTTCTGGCAGGTGCTGGAGGTGACGACGGGGCCGGTCGTGGCCAGCCACTCCAATGCCGCGGCCGTCCACCCCCACCGCCGCAACCTCACCGACGCGCAGCTGCGGGCCATCGCCGCGCGGGACGGGGTGGTGGGCGTGAACTTCTACCCGCCCTTCCTGGGGGCGCCCACTCTGGAGCGCGTCGTGGCGCACATCGACCACATGGCGGAGGTGATGGGGGTGCGCCACGTCGCCCTGGGCTCAGATTTCGACGGGATCACGCAGGTCCCGGCAGGGCTGGAGGAGGTGAGCCGCCTGCCCAACCTGACCAGGGCGCTGGTGGACCGGGGCTACGCGGGCGAGGCGGTGGCGCGGATCCTGGGGCAAAACGCCCTCCGCGTCTTCCGGAGGGTGTGGGGCCGTTAGGCCCGGCCGGCCCAGGTGAGGACCGCCTCCCGCACGATCGAGGCCGCGACTACCGCCGTCCGAGCCGACGGATCATAGGCGGGCGCGACCTCCACCACGTCCAACCCCACCACGCGGAGCGGGGCCATCACCCGGAGGAGGTCCAGCAATGCCTGCGTGCGCGGGCCCGCGGGTTCGGGGTTGGCCGTCCCCGGGGCGTCGGCAGGGTCGAGCACGTCGATGTCGACGGAGAGGTAGAGGGGATGCCCCTCCAGACGTGCCCACGCCCCCGGGGGCAGGTGCAGCCGCCGCTCTGCGAACGCCAGCCCCGCCGCGTCCGCGAACTCCTGCCGGGTCCCCGCGCGCACGCCCAGCACCCCCAGGCGGCTCCACCCCACCGTCTCCGCCAGCCGGCGCACCGTGGTGGCGTGGGACCAGCGCTCCCCCTCGTAGGCGTCGCGCAGGTCCAGGTGGGCGTCCAGGACCACCACGCCCAGGTCCGGGTGGCGGGCGGCCAGGGCCCGGACCGCCCCCACGCTCACCGTGTGGTCGCCGCCCAGCAGCACCGGCAGCCCCTGCGCCGCCGCCACCGCCGCAGCCACCGCCTCCACCATGGCCTCAGGGGAGCGCAGCGCCACGTCGAGGTCTCCGGCGTCGAGAAGCGCCAGCTCCTCGAGGTCGCGTCCCAGCACGGGACTGTACGACTCGATGGACTGTGACGCCCACCGCACCGCGGCGGGGCCGTCGCGGGCCCCACGGCGGAAGCTGGCGGTGCGGTCGTACGGGACGCCGAGCAGCGTCGCCGCAGGCGGGCGTGCGTGGTCTGAGGCGCCGGTCGGCCCTGTCGGGGCGAGCCCGGGGCGAGGCGTGTCGGGCTGCCCTGCCGGTCGGGCCGCCAGGAACACCTCAGGCGGACGGCCCCTCCTGCGGAATGCCGAGGTCCCGGGCCAGAAAGGGGGGCAGGCGGAAGGCGGCGGCGTGGCCGTGGGGCGTGTAGTACTGCAGGCCAAAGCCGGCCGTGCGGCGGGCCACGGTCTCCGCGGGGACGGCGGCCGGGTCGCCGGCGCGCGAGCCCATGGTGAAGGTCCACAGCACGCCCGGGTAGGTGGGGACGGGGGCCAGGTAGGTGGCCACCGTGGGGAAGAGGGCGGCCAGGTGCGTCCGCACGTCCCGGATCACCTGCTGCTGGTAGAGCGGGGAGCCGCTCTGCACGGCGATGATCCCCCGCGGGGTGAGCGCCCGCGCCGCGTCGGCGTAGAAGGCGCGGCTGAAGAGCCCCACCGCCGGGCCCTTGGGGTCGGTGGAGTCCACCAGGATGACGTCGAAGCGCTCCTCGGTCTCCCGCAGGAAGGCCACCCCGTCGCCGATCACTACGCGCGTGCGCGGGTCGTCGAAGGCGCCCCCCGGGATGGCCGGCAGGAAGCGGCGCGTGACCTCGACGACCTCCCGGTCGATCTCCACCATCACCGCCGCCTCCAGCGGGTGTTTCAGCGCCTCCTCCAGCAGCCCCCCGTCCCCGCCGCCGATGATGAGCAGGCGGCGCGGGGCGGGGTGGGTCACGAGCGGCGGGTGGGCCAGCATCTCGTGGTAGATGAACTCGTCCCGCTCGGTGGTCTGCACCGCCTCGTCCAGGATGAGCATGCGGCCGAAGTCGGCGTTCTGGACGACGCGGATCTCCTGGTAGGGCGAGCGGCCCCGGTAGAGCTCGGCGTCGATGCGGTAGGTGTGGGCGAAGCTCTCGCCCCCGGGGTCGGTGAGCCAGGCGGTCACGGCGCCGGTCCGGTGGGCGTGGGCCAGAAGAGCGCCAGGGCCACCACGCAGCCCACCCGCTCCACGGTGTGCTCGCTCGCGGCGACGGCCACCTCTTCGAGCTCCAGCCCGCGCTGGTGGAAGGCTTCCCGCACCATGCGGCGCACCACCGCCTCAGCGTTCTCGGCGGTACCGGTGTGGGAGTGCTCCATGATGACGCCGTGCCCGTCCCCCCGGCTGATGCCCACCCCGATAGCGGCGGCGATGCGCTCGCCGGCCGTGTGGCTGATGATGCGCGCGTAGACCGCCGGGACGAGCAGCCCCGGCGGGAACGGCGGGGTGGTGATGAGGCGCGCGCCCGCGGGGAGAATGCTGGTGACGCGGATGAAGTTCAGGTCGGCCACGCCGGCGGCGGCCAGGGCCTGGTCGAAGGCATTCAGCGCAGTGATGCCCTCACCGGCACCGGCGGCCAGACTGACGGCTCGGGGCAGCTGCCACACGCCCCCCAGTCAAGCGGATGGGTCTGTGTGCCGTCAAGGGCAGCGGGGCGGGCAGGGCGAAGCAGGGAAGGGGATGCGTCGTGTGGGCTGGGCGCCCGCCCTGGTGTGGGCAGCCGGGATCTTCCTGATGTCGGTGCGACCGCGGCCGCCGGAGCTGGGGGCGCTCAGCGACAAGTGGCTCCACGCGCTGGCCTACGCGGTCCTGGCGTGGCTCCTGCGGCCGCCCCTGGGGCGCACTCGGCGCGCAGGCCTGGTGGCGCTGCTCCTGGCGGTGCTCTACGGGGCCGGCCTCGAGCTGCTGCAGGGGTTCCTCCCCTGGCGGACGGCGGAGTGGACCGATCTCGTCGCCAACACCGCCGGGGCGGGCGTGGCCACCGTGGTCGCCTCACCGCTCACCCGCACCGGCCGCGGGGAGGGCGGGCCGTGACCCGGCCGGCGCGGCGGCAGTCGACCCAGGTCCGCCTCCTAGCGGCGTGCTTCGCCGCCGGACTCCTCGCGCTCGGGTTCCCCCACCGGCCGCTCGCGGGCCAGGCGGCGGGCCCGGCGGGGTTCGCGCTGGGCCTCACCGAGCTCCCGCGGGAAGGACTCCCGCCGGCGGTGCGCCGGGCGGTGCGGTCGGTGAAGGTGCTCGCCGACTGGAGCGCCGTCGAGCCGGTGCAGGGCCGGTTTGAGTGGGGCGCCCTCGACCGCGCCGTGGCCGCCGCGCGCGAGCAGGGGCTGAGTCCCGTGGGGGTGCTGGCCTTCACCCCGCGCTGGGCCACACTAGCCACCGGGGCCGACCTCCAGCAGCCCGCCGTCTACACGCGCATGCCGCCCCGGCGCCTGGCCGACTGGGAACGCTTCGTGCGCGCCGCCGCCACCCGCTACCGCGCCGCGGTCTCGTCCTGGCAGGTCTGGACGGTCCCGAACCTCCCGCACTTCCGCGGGACGGCGGGGGAGTACGTGGCCCTCGTGCGCGCCGCCTGGCGGGTGCTGGCGGCCGTGGACCGGCAACACCGTCTCGTCCTGCCGTCCCCCGGGGGCATCGACCTGGTCCACGCTCGCCGGCTGGTGCAGGAGGCGGGGGAGGCTGTGGGCGTGGTGGAGGTGCGCGGCGACGGACGTGCGCCGGAGACGTGGCTGCGGCCGCTGGCCACCCTGCGCACTCGGGTCCTGCAGGGCAGGCCCCGTCCGCTATGGCTGGAGTGGTCGGGCGCGCCGGCGGCGGGGGCGTTCCTGCGCGCCGTCGCCGTGCTCCGGGCCTCCGGCGTGGAGCGCCTCTTCCTGCCCCCCGATCGGCTGCAGCGGCTGGAGCCCGCGGAGGCGGAGGCCGCGGCGTCGCTGGAGGCCCTGCCGTTTGCCGGCTACCTCGTGCGCGACCCCGGGACCTTCCTGCTGGTGTTTGGATCGGGCGACCGGTCGGTGCTGGTGGCGTGGCGGTCCCAGGGCGAGGCGGCGGTGGAGGTCCCGCTCCTCCCGTCCGCCCGCCTCCTCTCCCCTGCCGGCCCGCTGCCGCCGGCCTACGAGGGCCGCACGCGCCTGGGGCTCTCCGCGCGTCCCCTCGTGGTGGACGGGCTCGACCCCGCCCTGGTGCAGGAGGCGCAGGCCACGCTGGCGCAGCGCGGACCGCTCCTGCCGCCGCCCGCCGGCGGGCGCGACTACAGTGCGGCCGGGGAGGTGCGCATTCGCCTCGGCCCCCGGCCGGTCGAGGAGGGGCTCCTGCTGGTCCCGCCGCGGCGTCCCGAGACCGCCCTCGAGCCGGTGGAGGTGCTCGGGGAGGCGGCGCTGCGCACCAACGGGCGGCGTGAGGCCGTCTTCCTCTACCTCGACGTGGACGACACCTTCCTCTTCTTCAACGACGGCCACTTCGTCGTGGAGGTGACCGTGGAGGTCCTGGGGGCGCGGCGCGACCGCACCGTCGGGTTCAACCTCCTCTACGACTCCGACAGCGGCTACCGCTTCACCCCCTGGCAGTGGGTGGAGGCCCGCGACGGCTGGGTCGCCTACACCCTCCGGCTGACCGACGCCGCCTTCGCCAACACGGCTGGATGGGACCTGGCGGTGAACGGGGGCGGCAACCGGATGGAAGAGCTGACGCTGCGCAGCGTCGTGGTACGGAAGGTGCCGGGCGGCACCGGCCGCTGAGACGCGCGGCCGCCCCGTCCCGCCGCGGGACCGCTGCTCGCGGACTCCGGCAGGGAGGTCCCCGCCACCCGTCGAAGCCGGAGGTGCCCGGCCGGCGGCCGCTCACGAGGGAGGAGTTTGGGCTCCCTTGGACGCGCGTCGATGACGGCCGAGGGGGCGCGTGCTGGCCGCGCCGACGAGGGGGGAGAGGGCATGAGCCGAGCGCGTCTGGGGACGGCCGTCCTGGCTGTCCTGCTGGCCGGCTGGATCCTGCCGGTCGCCGCCCAGGTTCCCGCGATTCCCGCGACCATCAAGGTGGGAGCGCTCTTCGACACCACCGGCCCCACCTCCGACGTGGGGGTGGACTACTCCAAGGGCGTCCTCGACCACGTCCGCTACATCAACGAGGTCCTGGGGGGCATCCGCGGGCGGGTGAAGATCGACCTGGTCTGGTCCGACTACGGCTACCGCACGGCGGACGGCATCGCCCTGTACCGGAAGTACCGGGACGTGGACCGGGTCCAGGCGATCATCGGTTGGGGGACCAACGACACCGAGGCCCTCAAGGAGCAGGTGGCCGCCGACCAGATCCCCTTCATCTCCGCCTCCTACTCCTCGCACCTGAACGACCCGTCCAAGACGCCCTACAACTTCTACCCGGTCTCCTCCTACTCCGACCAGCTGCGCGCCGTCCTGAAGTTCGCCCGCGAGCTGGCTCGCCGGGAGGGCCTCGCCCGGCCGAAGTTCGTCTTCGTCTACCCCGACCACCCCTACGGGCGCGCCCCCATCCCCGCGGGCAAGGACTACGCGCGGGAGCTGGGCTTCGAGGTGCTGCCGGACCAGATCGTCGCCCTCACGGCGCTGGAGGCCCGGGCCCAGGTGAGCGCCATCCGCGCCGCCGGGGCGGACTTCGCCTGGTTCGGCGGCACGACCAACTCCGCCTCGGTCACCGTGCGCGACGCGAAGCAGGCGGGGCTGCGCACGCGGTGGTTCGTGAACGTCTGGGGCTTCGACGAGAACATGATCAAGCTCATCGGGCCCGCCGCCGAGGGCACCTACGGGAGCACGCCGCACGTCTACTTCGGGGAGCCCGCCGCGGGGATGCGCACCATCTTCGACGCCTACCGCCGCTTCCAGGGCCGGGAGGTGCCGCGCTTCGAGTGGGGCACCACCCAGACGCCCTACATCGCCTCCTACATCCGAGGCTGGCTGAACGTCTACCTGCTGCGGCGCGGCCTGGAGATCATCGTCGACAACTGGGCCACCTACGCGCGCCTGGGCGGCTTCGACGGCCCGGCCATCCGCTCGGCCATGGAGACCCTGACCAACTGGGACCCCGACGGCCTGGCGCCGCCCATCACCCTCAAGCGGGACGACCACCGGCCGTCCACCACCACGCGCATCGTCCAGGTGCAGCAGGGGCGTATCCGGGTGGTGGAGACGGTCACCGTGGAGCGCCGCAAGGACTGGCTGGGCTACTGACCGCGTCGGCGTCGGGCGCGGCGTCGCGATCCGCCGCGGCGTGGCGGCTGACCGGTGCCGTGCCCGACCCACCCTCCGCCATGCTCGCGGTGAACAACATCGAGGTCGTCTACTGGGGGACCATCCTCGTCCTCAAGGGGGTCTCCCTGACCGTCCCCGCCGGCCGGATCACCGCCCTCATCGGGGCGAACGGCGCCGGCAAGACCACGACCCTCAAGGCCATCTCGGGGCTCGTCCGGCTGGAGCGGGGTGAGGTGACCCGCGGGGCGATCGAGTTCGAGGGGCGGCGCATCGAGAACCGCCTGCCCGAGGAGGTGGCCCGCCTGGGCATCGTCATGGTGCGCGAGGGGCGCCGCCTCTTCGAGGAGCTGAGCGCGGAGGAGAACCTGCTGGTGGGCGCGGCCCTGCACCGCGGCGCGCGGGCACGCGAGGGCCTCGAGCTCGTCTACACGTACTTCCCGCGCCTGCGCGAGCGCCGGCGCGTGCGCGCGGGCTACCTCTCCGGCGGGGAGCAGCAGATGCTGGCCATCGGCTGCGCCATGATGGCCCGCCCGCGCCTGCTCCTCCTCGACGAGCCCAGCCTGGGTCTGGCGCCCATCGTGGCCCGGGAGATCTTCGAGCTGGTGCGCCGCCTCAACGCGCAGGAAGGCGTGACGATCCTCCTGGTCGAGCAGAACGCCCACATGGCCCTGCAGCTCGCCACCTACGGCTACGTGATGGAGAACGGCAAGATCGTGCTGGACGGGGCGGCCGAGCGGCTGCGCGAGGACGCCGACGTCAAGGAGTTCTACCTGGGGATGAGCCACGCCGGCCGGCGCCGCTACACGGAGGTGAAGAGCTACAAGCGGCGGAAGCGCTGGCTGGCTTGAGGCCCTCAGGGCGTCAGGTGGAGGAAGGCCAGCCCCGGGTAGCGGTGGAAGTCGGCGTCAAAGGCCACCAGGCGATGGCCCCCCGCGGCGGCGAAGGCCGCCAGGTAGGCGTCCGTCCACTGCCCTCCGCGCACATCCAGGGATCCGCTCCACTCGGCCAGCCAGACGTCCACCTGGGCGGGCTCCGGGAGGAAGGTCACCCGGGGGAGGGCCAGCAGTGTGGTCAGCGCCTGCCAGGCCGTCGCACCGTCCAGGGCTGCGTCTCCCAGGAGTCGAGCGTTCGTGAGCAGTCGGAGCAGCGCGAGGGCGGTCGAGCGGCAGAAGGCAACCTGATCGGCCGCCTCCACCTCCCAATAGCGCCTGGCCCGGGCGTGGTGGACATGGTCGGGGGCCGTCAGCGGGAGCCAGACGCTAACGTCCAGCAAATCGGCCATGACGCTCTTCGTCTTCCTCTTCCTCCAGCCGGTGGAGCTTGGCTCGAGGCAGTGCGGGGATGGGAACGCCCCGAGGAGGGATGATCACCGGAGGCGGCCCGTGTCTGACTGAGGTCTCGTCCACAGAAGCCTGGCGTAGCCCCTGCTCGATCAACCGCCTGACGAGCTCCCGTACCGTCAATCCCTGGATGGCGGCCCTGGCCTTCAGCGTCCTGTAGAGGTCTTCGGGCAGGTCCATGGTGGTTCTCATCGTGAAGGCATCTTCTCATATGAGCATCTTGATGTCAAGATGCCTAAGTGCAGAAGCATCAAACTTCCTCTGGCGACCAGGGCACCTCCACCGCCTCCACGGTGCCTTCGTGGACCTCCAGGGCCCAGCGCGTCGCCTCCCCGTCCCGCCAGGCCTCCAGGTCGAAGCGCGCCCGCCCCAGGCGCAGGCGGGTCAGGCGCAGGCGCGGCAGCCAGGGGGGCAGGGTGGGGTGGAGGAGGAGGCGCTGGCGCGGGGCGTCGGCGCGCAGCCCCAGGATCATCCGCAGCAGCAGGAAGACCGACCCCGCCGCCCACCCCTGCGGGATGTTCGCCTCCAGGTACTGCACGGGGAAGGAGCGCGGGCCGCGCGGCAGCCCGGCGAACAGCTCGGGCAGCTGGTGCGACTGGAAGAACGCAGCGGCGTCGAAGATCCCCTGCGCCACCTGCAGCGCCTCAGCGACGAACCCATACCGCTTGAACCCCAGGGCGATCAGGCTGTTGTCGTGCGGCCAGATGGCCCCCACCTGGTAGGCGAAGGGGTTGAAGGCGGGGTGGAGGGCGCTGAGGGTGCGGAGTCCCCAACCGCTGAACATGTCCGGGGCCATCAGCCGCCGCACCACCCCGCGGGCGTGGTCGGGGCGGGCGATGGCCGACCAGAGCGCGTGCCCGGCGTTGCTCACCACGCTGCGCACGGGGCGCTTCTCCCCGTCCAGGGCGAAGTAGAAGGTCTCCTCCTCCGGCCACCAGTAGAACTTGGCGAAGCGCTCGCGCAGCGCCGCCGCCTCCTGCCGCAGCCGCTCGGCGTCGTCCGGGCGCTCCAGGGCCTCGTACAGCTCCGCCATCCGCCGCTTGGCGTCGTAGACGTAGCCCTGCAGCTCCACGAGCGCCACCGGCGGCTCGACGTTGCTCCCGTCGGCGTGGACCACCCCCTGCCCGGAGTCCTTCCACCCCTGGTGGCGGATGCCGCGCGGGGAGCGCCGTTTGTACTCCTGGAACCCGTCGCCGTCCAGGTCGCCGTAGCGGTCCACCCAGGCCAGCGCCCGCTCCGCCACCGGCAGCAGCTCCCGGACCAGGTCGAGGTCGCCGAGCCAGCGGTAGGTCTCGTGCAGAGTGATCAGGTACAGCGGCGTGGCGTCGGCCGTGCCGTAGTAGGGGGTGTGGGGGATCTCGTGGAAGTGGGCCAGCTCCCCGTGGCGCACCTCGTGCAGGATCTTGCCGGGCTGGGCGTCGCGCCAGTCGTCCACCGTGGTGGCCTGGAGCGCCCCGAGCTGCCGCAGCACCGCCGGCGCGAACTGGCGGGTGACCGGCAGGGTCTGCAGGCTGATGATCAGGCTGTCCCGGCCAAACAGCGTGGCGAACCAGGGGATGCCGGCCGCCACCACGGAGTGCTCCACCGGGGAGTCGGCCGCGGTCAGGCGCAGGACGGTGATGTCGTCCACCGCCTGCCGGTAGGCGTGGCGCACGTCGTCGTTGGGGGTCTCGCAGCCCGCCACCGAGCGGTACCAGCGGGAGCGGCGCTCCTCCAGCTCGTCCAGCAGCGTGCCGTGGCAGGTCTCCGGGCCGGGGATGGCCTCCGTCCCCAGGACGGGGATGAGGTGGAGGCAGGCCTGCCACCGCTCCCGGGGGGCCAGGGTCACCTCCCAGGCCAGGCGCCCCGGCGCGGGGCGGGGCGGGGTGTCGCTGCGCGCCACCACCAGGCGCAGCCCCCGGCGGAAGTCCTCCCGCTCGTAGGTCCAGCGCAGCTCGGGGCGGCCGCCGTCGGCGGCCACGGTGGCGTGCACCGTCCGCCGGTAGGGGACGTGCAGCCCGCGCACCTCGAAGAGGTCGGCGAAGTCGCAGGCCGCCTCCACGGCGAAGGGGATCGTCACCGGCCGGGCCCCGTAGTTCAGCAGCTCCAGGTCCTCGTGCACGCCGCCGCGCAGGGTCCGCTCCACGGTGAGGGCCAGCGTCTGCTGTCGGACGATGCCCTGCGGCGTCTCCAGCCCCGGGTTCACGAAGAAGAGCTGGGCCGAGTAGTGGGTGACGGGGGCCGAGGAGACGAGGAGCCAGTTGCGCCGGCCGATGCGGAGCCGGTAGCGGGAGAGCAGGCGGGTGTCCTGGACGAAGAAGCCCTGCTCCTTGCCCGGCTCGATGGAGCCGTCGGGGGCGGTGACGAAGAGGCTGCTCCCTTCCGCCAGCGCGATGTGCGGCGGGCCGAGCTGGATGCGGACCGGCATCTCAGGCGATCAGCCGCGGCTCCACAGGGGTCTCCACCAGCGCGCGGTAGACGGCCTCGTACCCGTCGGCCATGTGGCGGACGGTGAAATGCTCCTCCACGTGGCGGCGGCAGGCCTCCCGGGAGAGCTCCGGGACGCGCCGCACCGCGGCGACCATCTCGTCGATGCTCCGGCAGACGAAGCCGGTCACCCCGTGCGCCACCACCTCGGGCACCGAGCCGCAGGCCATGGCGATGACCGGGGTACCCGTGGCCATCGCCTCGATCATGGTGATGCCGAACGGCTCGGGCCAGTCGATGGGGAAGAGGTAGGCGTAGGCGTTGCCGAGGAAGTCGTCCTTCTGCACCTCGTCGATTTCCCCGATGAACTCCACCAGCGGGTGGCGGAGCAGGGGCTTGATGGCGTACTCGTAGTACTCCCGGTCGGCCGGGTCGATCTTGGCCGCTACCTTGAGCGGCATGTCCACGGCGCGGGCGATCTCGATGGCCCGGTCCAGCCGCTTCTCCAGGCTCACCCGCCCCAGGAAGGCCAGGTAGGTCCCCGGCTCCCGGCGCAGGGTGAAGTGCTCCGGGGTGATGCCGTTGTAGACGTTGGCCACCCAGCGCGCCCGCGGCAGGTGCACGCGCTGGGCGTAGCTGATGGAGACCATGGGAAGGTCGGGGAAGTGGGCGTGCACGCGCTCCACCTCCGGCAGGTCCAGCCGGCCGTGGAGCGTCGTCACCGTGGGGACGCGGGTGAGCCGGGTGAAGGGGAAGGCGAAGTAGTCCACGTGGTTGTGGATGAGGTCGAACGCCTCCGCCCGCTCGTAGACCATGCCGAGCTGGATCATGGTGTAGGCGTGGTAGTCTCGCACCGTGCCGTCCAGGCGCAGTCCGCGATCGGCGCAGGGGACGAGGGTGGCCGAGGTCTGGCTGTCCCCCGAGGCGAAGAGGACGACCTCGTGCCCGCGACGGACCAGCTCCTCGGTCAGGCCGTAGACGACGCGCTCCGTTCCGCCGTACATCCTCGGCGGGACGCTCTCGTACAACGGGGCGATCTGGGCGATGCGCATGGATGCTCCCCTACCTTGGGCTTCGGATACTGTGATTCTACGGGTCGGGCCCGGCAGACTCCGGGACCGTTATGAAACGTTAATACGGGAAGGGCCAGAGGTCGAGGTAGCGCTTGAGCTTGCGGCAGAGCATGGCCAGGCCTCCCGGCTCCCAGATGAGCAGCCCGATGAGGAGCGCCCCGAAGACCACCTCGCGCAGCGGCGTGGCCACACGCCCGAAGGCCGGGAGGAGGTTCACCAGCGCCGGGGTGAGGATCTTCAGGACCTGGGTGAGGGAGATGACCAGCGCCGCCCCCAGGTGCGGCCCCCAGACGCTCCCCAGGCCCCCCAGGACGACCATGGCGATGTAGTCGATGGACTGGCCGATGGTGAAGTGCTCGTTGGTGATGACCCGGTTGTAGTGGGCGAAGAGGCTGCCGGCCACGCCGGCGTAGAAGGCGGCCAGCGCAAACGCCAGCGTCTTATAGTAGAGTAGCGGCACCCCCAGGACCTGGGCGGCGTAGTCGCGGTCGCGGATGGCCATGAGGGCCAGCCCCACGCGGCCGCGCACCAGGTTGGCGGCGAAGATCCCCGCCCCCAGCCACAGCGGCAGGAGCAGGTAGTAGAACTGGCGCTCGGTGCGGACCGCGTAGCCGAAGAGGCTCGGGCCGATGACGACGTTGCCCCCGCCGGCTCCCCAGGCGTGCACGATGACGTAGTCAAGGACGAACTGGAAGGCCAGCGTGGCGATGGCCAGGTAGAGCCCCTTGATGCGCAGCGAGGGCAGCCCCACCACCGCCCCGAAGGCGAAGGCGGTTCCCCCGGCCAGGGGCAGGGCCAGGAGGAAGGGGATCCCGTGCTGGGTGAGCAGCCAGGAGGTGTAGGCCCCCACCGCCATGAAGGCGGCGTGCCCCAGCGAGATCTGCCCGCCGAAGCCCGTGAGCAGCGACAGCCCCACCGCCCCGATGGCGAAGATGCCGATGGCGTTCAACAGGAAGAGGTAGCGCCCCAGCCACCAGGGCGCCAGCAGCAGCGCCAGGAGGAGCAGGGCGAAGCCCACCTGGTCGAAGCGCGTGTCCAGCAGGGCCATGTCGGCCGCATAGGTGGTCTTGAAGGTGCCGGCCGGCCGGACCGCCATCAGAGCCGCTCCACGTGCTCGGTGCCAAACAGGCCGTAGGGGCGGACCAGCAGCACCAGCAGGATGATCAGGAAAGGCGTGATCTCCTTGAAGCCGTGCAGCGGCACGCCGAAGAGCCGGACGCGGGCGTCGATGTAGGCGCCGAGCAGGTTCTCGGTCACGCCGATGATGACCCCGCCCAGGATGGCGCCGGCGATGCTGTCCAGCCCGCCCAGGATGACCGCGGCCAGGGCCTTGAGCCCGACGAAGCCGAGCGCGAAGTTCACCCCCAGCCACAGGCCCAGCAGGATGCCGCCCACGGAGGCCGCGGCGGCGGCGAAGGCCCAGGCCACGGCGAAGACCCGCTTCAGGCTCACGCCCAGGGCGGAGGCGGTGAGCTGCTCGTTGGCCGCCGCCCGCATGGCGATCCCCCACAGGGAGTAGCGGAAGAAGAGCGAGAAGACCACGAGCAGCACCGCGGCCACCAGCGCCGCCCACACGCCCACCTGGGGGACGGCCAGCGCCTCGAGGCGCGGCAGGGGGAGGCGGAAGACGCCGGTGGGCACCACGGGTGGGAAGAGGCGGGTGTCCCCGCCCCACAGCCCCACCATGACGCCGCGCACGACGTAGCCCAGGGCCAGGGTGACGATGATGACCGAGAGGAGCGGCTGCCCGAACAGCGGGCGCATCACCGCCCGCTCCACGGCGAAGCCGAGCAGCGCCGCGGCGGCCAGCGTGGCCAGCACGGCCAGGACGAAGGCCAGGACGGGCGGGCCGGGCAGGGCCGTGCTCAGCGCGATGGCCAGGTAGCCGCCGAAGAGGACGAGCTCCCCGTGAGCCAGGTTGAGGATCTTCGTGGACTTGTACAGGAGAGCGAAGCCCAGCGCGATGAGGGCGTAGATGGCCCCGACGGCCAGCCCGATGAGGGTGCCTTCGGCGATGAAGTGCCAGGTCATGGGGAGGAGGGCGGGGCGCCGGCCGGTGGCGCGCCTGACGAAGCCGCCGGTGGCGCAGCCACCGGCGACAACTCCACCCGACGGATCGCCATGACCGGGCGCAGCTCGGCCACGCGGCCGTCCTCGTAGCGCACCGTCACCACCGTCTGGAAATGGTCCGCCCCAGCGTAGATGGCCTCGACCAGGTCGCGGTAGCGTGCCAGGATGTGGCGGCGGCGCAGCTTGCGCGTGCGGGTGAGCTCGTCGTCGTCGGGGTGGAACTCCTTGTAGAGGGAGACGAAGGCGGCCAGGCGCCACTCCGGCTGCAGTCGGGCGTTGGTCTCCCGCACCAGCCCCTCCAGGAGGTCCAGGACCTCGGGGCGCTGGGAGAGGTCGGCGTAGGAGGTGTAGGCCAGCCCGCGGTCCTCCGCCCACTTGCCCACGTTCCCCAGGTCGATGTTCAGGATGGCGGCCAGGTAGGGGCGGCCGTCTCCCACGACCATGGCCTGCTGGATGTAGGGGGTGAACTTCAGCATGTCCTCGATGACCCGCGGGGCCACGCGGGTGCCGTCCGCGGTGACGATGACGTCGCCCATGCGGTCGAAGAGGATGATGTCGCCGCTGGGGTCGAGGGTCCCGTAGTCCCCGGAGTGGAGCCACCCGTCGCGCAGGGCGCGGCGGGTGTCCTCGGGGTTCTTGAAGTAGCCCAGGAAGACCGAGGGGCTGCGGCTGAGGATCTCCCCCTCCTCGGAGAGGCGCACTTCCGTGTGGGCGATGGGCGCCCCCATGGTCCAGAAGCGCACCTGCCCGTCGCGGTGGACGCAGGAGATCCCGGCGATCTCCGTCTGCCCGTAGATCTGCTTCAGGTTGAGCCCGAGCGCCCGGAAGAAGCGGAAGTAGTCCGGGCCCAGCGAGGCCCCGCCGTTCCAGGCCACGCGCATGCGCGTCATCCCCAGCTTGTCCAGCACCGGGCGGTGCACCAGCCAGTAGGCGGCCACGCGCAGCAGACGCAGCCACCACGGCACGGGGCGGCCGGCGGCCTCCAGGTCGACGATGCGGCTGCCCACCCCCATCCCCCAGGCGTAGAGGGTGCGGCGCAGCCACCCGGCGTCGAGCATGCGCACCGTCACCATCGAGTGCAGCCCCTCGTAGATGCGGGCCGGGGCGAAGGTGAAGTGCGGGGCGATCTCCCGGAAGTCCCGCTGGCTGGTGTGGGGTTCCTCGGGGAAGTTCACCGTGAAGCCCACCAGCTGGTGCAGCGTGAAGGAGATCATCTGCTCCCCGATCCAGGCGAACGGCAGGTAGCTGACGAACTCGTCGCTGGGGGAGATGTGCGGCTCCACTGCCAGGAAGTTCTCCCCCTGGCTGAGCAGGTTGCGGTGGGAGAGCATGGCCAGCTTGGGCAGCGTGGTCGTGCCCGAGGTCAGGCAGAAGATGGCCACGTCGTCCGCCCGGCCCTCGGCCACCAGGGCGTCGAAGGCGGCGGGGTCTGCCCGGGCCGCCTCGCGGCCGAGCCGTTCCAGCTCGGTGAAGGCCAGCAGCTTGGGGTGGCGGTAGCGCCACATGCCCCGCCAGTCCTCCACGATGATGCGCTCGACGCGCGGCAGGCGCGCCTCCATGGCCAGGACCTTGTCGGTCTGCTCCTGGTCCTCGCAGAAGACCACGCGGGCCTCGGCGAAGTCGACCAGCTCGGCCAGCTGCTCGGCCAGGCTGTCCTGGTACATCCCGCAGGAGATGGCCCCCAGGGCCTGCGCCCCCATAGCCAGGTAGTACAGCTCCGGGCGGTTGTCGCCGACCAGGGCCACGACGTCGCCCCGCCGCAGGCCCAGCGCCCGCAGCCCCAGGGCGCAGGCGCAGGCGTGCTCCAGGTACTCCCGCCACGTGATCTCCCGCCAGACGCCGAAGGCCTTCTCCCGGAAGGCGACGCGGTCGCCGAAACGGGCGGCGTTGTGGACCAGGCGGCGCGGGAAGGTGTCTGGAACCAGCGCCGCCGGCGCCGCCGCCGGGGCCACCCGCTCCAGGACGGCCTGACTCATCCGACCACCGCTTCGCCGAGGTAGGCGCGCAGGACCTCGGGGTGGTGCTGCACGTCGGCGGGGAGCCCTTCGGCGATCTTGCGCCCGTAGTCCATGGCGATGAGGCGGTCGCAGAGGTCCATGACCACCCCCATGTCGTGCTCGATGAGGATCATGGGCAGGCCGCCCACCTCCCGCAGCTCCAGGATGTAGCGGGCCATGTCCGCCTTCTCGTCGGCGCTCATCCCGGCCATGGGCTCGTCGAGCAGCAGGACGCGCGGCTCCATGGCCAGCGCCCGTCCCAGCTCCACCTTCTTCTGGATGCCGTAGGGCAGGTCGGCGACGCGGTGGTCGCGGTGCTCTTCGAGCTCGAGGAAGTCGATGATCTCCTCCACCCGCGCCCGGTGCGCCAGCAGCTCGCGCTCCCCCGGCCCCCAGTGGAGGCCGCCGGCCAGCAGCGAGGCGCGCATGTGGGCCAGGCGGCCGGAGAGGATGTTGGCCAGCACGCTCATCCCGGGGTAGAGGGCGATGTTCTGGAAGGTGCGGGCGATCCCCCGCCGCGCCCGCAGGTGGGGCGCCAGGTGGGTGATCTCCTCGAGCGGCCCCGGGGCCGCGCCGGGGGCGGCCGGCGGGGCGGCCAGGAGGATGCGCCCGGTCTCGGGCCGGTAGAAGCCGTTGATGCAGTTGAGCACGCTGGTCTTGCCGGCGCCGTTCGGGCCGATGATCCCCAAGAGCTCCCCCGTGTGCAGGACGAAGGAGAGGTCGTCGATGGCGGCCACCCCGGCGAAGCGCAGGCTGAGGCGCTCTACAGCCAGCACCGGCTCGACGAGCGGTGCCGCGGTCACCGCGGGTTGGCGGGGCTCGGGGAGGCCCACGGGCACAAGATACGGCCCCCGGCGGAGGTGCTCCTCCCGCCCGACGCGGAGGGCGGCGGCGCGTAGGGCCGCGGCGGCGTGGCGCGAATAGGTGCTGGCGTGGAGGAGCGGTACGACGCCTGGGAGGCGCTCTCCCCCGAGGCCTGGGCCCGCTGGGCGGCGGCGCGCGTGGAGGAGACGGTGCGGCGCGCCTGGGAGGCCACGCCGGCCGGGCGGGCGGCGGTGGAGGCTGCGGGGGGGCTGGCGGGACGCCGCTGGCCGGAGGACCTGGCCCGCCTCCCGCTGCTGCGCAAGGAGGCGCTGCCCACCCTGCAGGCCGACCGCCCGCCCTTCGGCGGCTGGACGGCGGTGCCGCTGGCGGCGTTGCGCCGCGTCTTCGTCTCCCCCGGGCCCATCTACGATCCCCAGCCCCACGGACCGGATGCCTGGGGGTTCGCCCGGGCGCTGCACGCCGCCGGGTTCCGCCGCGGGGACGTGGTCCTCAACACCTTCGCCTACCACCTGACGCCCGCCGGCCACATGGTCGACGAGGGGCTGGAGGCGCTCGGGTGCGTGGTCGTCCCCGGAGGGGGCGGCCAGAGCGAGCTGCAGGCGCAGGTGGCCGCCCGGCTGGGGGCGCGGGGCTATGTCGGCACACCCTCTTTCCTGGCGACACTGCTGGCGCAGCGCCACCGTCCGCCCTTCCGCGTGGCCCTGGTCTCGGGCGAGGTGCTGGCAGACGGGCTGCGGCGGGAGCTCGGCGGGCAGGGGGTGCGGGTGAGCCAGGCCTACGCCACCGCCGACGTGGGCCTGATCGCCTACGAGTGCGAAGCCGCCCGGGGCCTGCACCTCTCCCCGCGGGTCTACGTCGAAGTCGTCGACCCGCACACGGGGACGCCGCTGCCGGCCGGCAGCGCCGGCGAGGTGGTCGTGACCTTCCTCAGCGAGACCTACCCGTTGCTGCGGTTGGCCACGGGCGACCTCTCCGTCCTGGAGCCCGCACCGTGTCCTTGCGGGCGGGGCAGCCCGCGGCTGCGGGGCGTGCTGGGACGGGTGGGTGAGGCGGTGAAGGTGCGCGGTATGTTCGTCCACCCCAACGACGTGCGGCGGGCGCTCGAGCGCCTGCCCGAGGTGGCCCGCCTGCAGCTGCGCGTCACGCGGGAAGGGCACCAGGACCGGCTCACCGCGCGCGTGGAACCCGCGGGGACGCCGGTGGACCCCGGGCGGGTCGCCGCTGTGCTGCGCGAGGCGGTCCGCCTGCGCGTCGAGGTGGAGGTGCTGCCCCCGCGCTCGCTGCCGGCGGACGCCCCGCTGGTGGCGGACGAGCGTCGCTGGGAGTAGTCGTGTATCATGAGGACAGGCACGGCGCCCGGCAGGGGCTGCCGACGCCCGCCGGCGCCGCGACGCCGGCGGCATCGACCCGGGCCGGCCGGGCGTCATCAGGACCGCTGCGATGCCTGCGCGGCCGGGCGGGGTGCTGGAAAGGGGGTGGACAGGATGGCGGAAGTGCGCGTGGGCAAGGATGAGACCCTGGACAGCGCCCTCCGGCGGTTCAAGCGGCAGGTCAAGCGGTCGGGCATCCTCACCGAGGCGAAGCGGCACGAACACTACGAGAAGCCCAGCCAGAAGCGCCGGCGGAAGCTGGCCCGGCGGAAGCGGCGCTAGAGCCGCCGGGAGCGCCGCCCGGGCCCGCTGAGCGGCCATCGCCCCCACCGCGGCGACGAGGAGCGCCGACCCGACCATGGCGTCGCGCCAGGGCCGACCCTCCGAGGGCGCAGGGCCGGAGGGACGTCCGCGGGGGCGGCCGGCCCGCCCCTCCGCACCCTCCCGGCCGCCGGGCCGCGGCCGGCCGGTCAAGTACGCCCGCAGCGCCGGCGGTGTCGTCTTCCGTCGCGGTCCCGCCGGTCCCGAGGTCCTGCTCCTGCGCCACGAGAGCGGCAAGTGGATGCTCCCCAAGGGGACCATCGAGCGGGGGGAGACCCCGGAGGCGGTGGCGCTGCGGGAGGTGCGCGAGGAGACTGGCCTGGGGAACGTGCGCGTGGCTGCGGACCTGGGCGAAGAGCGCTATACCTTCTACTGGCGGGCCGAAGGGGTCCTCTACCAGAAGACCGTGCACTACTACCTGCTCGAGTTCCTCGGCGGGGAGGAGCCGCGCCCGCAGCGCGAGGAGGGGTTCGTGGCCGCGGAGTGGGTGCCGGTCGACGAGGCGATGGCGCGCATCCGCTACAAGGAGACGCGGGAGATCGTGCGGCGGGCCCGCGACCGCCTGGCGGCCGGGCAGGTGGCCTGAAGGGAGTGGGAGCGGTGACCGACCCGCGTGAGGCCGAGGTCCTGCGGGCCTTCGAGCGCTACGAGCGCTACATCCACCCCAGTTTCGCCCGGCTGATCCGCCTGGCCGGCCTGGAGACGTTGGCCGTGGAGGCCGACGGGGCGGTGGTGCGCGACATCTACGGCCGCGAGTACCTGGACTTCGCCGCAGGCATCGCCGTCTTCGTCCTGGGGCACCGCCACCCCGCGGTGGTGGCGGCCGTGGAGCGGGAGCTGCACCGCCTGCCGCTGTCGCCGCGCGTCCCGCTGGACGGCCTCGCCGGAGAGCTGGCCGAACTGCTGGCCCAGGTCACCCCGGGCGACCTGCAGTACACCTTCTTCTGTCACAGCGGCACCGAGGCCAACGAGGGGGCGCTCAAGCTGGCGCGCCTGGCCACCGGCCGGCCGGGCTTCGTGGCCGCCGAAGGCGCCTTCCACGGGAAGACCTTCGGCTCGCTCAGTGTCTCCGGCCGCGACGTCTTCCGCGACCCGTTCCGGCCGCTGCTGCCCGAGGTGCGGCACGTCCCCTTCGGAGACCTGGCGGCGCTGGAGGCGGCGGTGGACGACACCACGGCCGCGGTCATCCTGGAACCCATCCAGGGGGAGAATGGCATCGTGGTGCCGCCGGACGGCTACCTGCGCGGCGCCCGCGCGGCGTGTGACCGGCACGGGGCCCTCCTCATCCTGGACGAGGTCCAGACGGGGATGGGGCACACCGGGCGGCTGTGGGCGTGCGAGTGGGAGGGGGTGACGCCGGACATCCTCACCGCGGCCAAGGGCCTCGGCGGCGGCGTGGCGCCACTGGGGGCCTTCATCGCGCGGCCCCGGGCCTTCGACGCGCTGGCCCGCCACCCCAACCCGGTACTGCACTCCACGACGATCATGAACCGCCTGGCCTGGGCGGCGGCCATCGCCACCATCCGCACCATCCAGGCGGAGGGGTTGCTGGAGCGGGCGCTGGCCATCGGGGAGCGGTTGCTCGGCGGGCTGCGTGAGGTGCAGCACCGCCACCCCCGGCTCATCCGCGAGGTGCGCGGGCGCGGGGCGCTCGTGGGGGTGGAGTTCGTCCACAGCGACGTCGGGTTGCTGGTGAACATGGGGCTGGTGGAGCGGCAGGTGCTGGGCGTCTTCGCCCTCAACCGCCAGGAGGTGATCCGCTTCGCCCCGCCGCTCATCGTCACCGACGCCCAGGTGGACCGGGCCGTGGAGGCCATGGGCGAGGCGTGCGCGGCGGCGGAGGGGCTGCTCGGCGAGGTGCTGGAGGGCGCGGCGTCATGAGGTGGACAGAGGTCGCCCGCACCTTCCTCGACTTCTTCGCCGCCCGCGGGCACACCGTGGTCCCGAGCTCGTCGCTGGTCCCGGCGGAGGACCCCACGCTGCTCTTCACCAACGCCGGGATGGTGCAGTTCAAGAACGTCTTCCTGGGGCTGGAGCGCCGTCCGTACGACCGGGCGGTGACCCTGCAGAAGGTCCTGCGCGTCTCCGGCCACCACAACGACCTGGAGACGGTCGGGCCCTCCCCGCGCCACCACACCTTCTTCCAGATGCTCGGCAACTTCGCCTTTGGCGCCTACTTCAAGCGGGAGGCGATCCGCTACGCCTGGGAGCTGATGACCGAGGGGTACGGGGTGAGCCCCGACCGCCTGGTCTTCACCGTCTTCGCCACCGACGAGGAGGCCTACCAGGCCTGGCGGGCGCTCGGCGTGCCGCCGGAGCGCGTCCTGCGCATGGGGGAGAAGACCAACTTCTGGATGATGGGCCCGGTCGGCCCGGTGGGCCCCACCTCCGAGGTCCACTACGACTGGGGGCCCCAGGCCTGCACCTGCCGGCGCCCCGACTGCAGCGTGGCCCTGGACAACGACTGCGGCCGCTGGCTGGAGATCTGGAACCTGGTCTTCATGCAGTACGACCAGGCCGCTGACGGCACCCGGACGCCCCTGCCCCGGCCCGGGGTGGATACGGGCATGGGGCTGGAGCGCATGGTGGCGGTGCTGCAGCAGGCCCCCACCAACTTCGACACCGACCTCTTCACCCCGCTCATGGCCCGCATCCAGGCGCTGCTGGGCCACGACGACGCCGCCCGCGCCCGGGAGATCGTGGCCTACCGGGTCATCGCCGACCACGCCCGCGCCGCGGCCTTCCTCATCGCCGACGGGGTGATGCCGGGGAACGAGGGCCGCCCCTATGTGCTGCGGATGATCATGCGCCGGGCCATCCGCTTCGGGCGGCGCGCGGGGCTCGAGCGGCCCTTCCTGCACGAGGTCGCCGACACCGTGGTGGAGGCCATGGGCGAGGTCTACCCCGAGCTGGTCGAGCGGCGCGCCCTCATCCGCCGCACCATCCTGGCCGAGGAGGAGCGCTTCGGGCAGACGCTGGCGGCGGGGCTGGCCCGGCTGGCGGAGACGATGGCCGAGGTGCGCCGCCGCGGCGAGCGGGTCATCCCCGGCGAGGCGGCCTTCCGCCTCTACGACACCTTCGGCTTCCCCCTGGAGATGACGCGCGACGTGGCCCGCGAGCACGGCCTCCAGGTGGACGAGGCCGGCTTCCAGGCGGCGATGGCGCGCCAGCGGGAGCGGGCTCGCGCCGCGGCCGGCACCGCCGCCGGGGAGGAGGTGCGGGCCGCGGACCTGGCCGACCTGCCGCCCACCACCTTCACCGGGTACGCCCGGCTGGTCGGCCGGGCCACCGTCCTCGCCGTCCTGCAGGAGGGGCGGCGGGTCGAGGCGGCCGGCGAGGGCGCGGCGGTGGACGTGGTCCTGGACCGCACGCCTTTCTACCCCGAGGGTGGCGGCCAGGTGGGGGACCGTGGCCGCCTGCAGGCGCAGGGGGTGGAGGTCGTCCTCGAGGACACCCAGCGGGTCGGCAGCGTCATCCTCCACCGCGGCCGGGTGGGGCGGGGGACGGTGCGCGTGGGGCAGCAGGTGCGCGCGGCGGTCGACGCCGTGGCCCGCCGCGACACCATGCGCAACCACACCGCCACCCATCTGCTCCACCGTGCCCTCCACGAGATCGTGGGGGAGCACGCCCGCCAGGCCGGCTCCCTGGTGGCTCCCGACCGCCTGCGCTTCGACTTCACCCACCTGGCCGCCCTGACCCCGGAGGAGCGGGCGGCGGTGGAGCGGCGCGTGAACGAGAAGATCCTGGAGGCCCTTCCCGTGCGGGCGCGCTGGCTGCCCTATGACGAGGCCCTGGCGCGCGGGGCGATGGCGCTCTTCGGGGAGAAGTACGGCGAGCGCGTCCGCATGGTGGAGATCGCCGGGTACAGCCGCGAGCTGTGCGGCGGCACCCACGTCCCGCTGACGAGCGACATCGGGCTCTTCAAGATCGTGGCCGAGGGGAGTGCCGCTGCGGGGATCCGACGCATCGAGGCGGTCACCGGGCGCGGTGCGCACGCCTACGTGGAGCGGCTGGAGGCGCAGCTGCGCGAGGCCGCCGAGGCGCTGCGGGTGGCGCCGGCCGAAGTCCCCGCCCGGGTGCGCCGGCTGCTGGAGCAGGTCCGCCAGCTCGAGCAGGAACGGGGCGCGCGCCCGGCCGCCGACGTGGAGCGGCTGCTCGGGGCGGTGCGGGAGGTGGAGGGCGTGCGCGTCCTGACCGCACGCGTGGACGGGTTGGGGCACGACGCCCTGCGCCGCGTCGGCGACGAGGTGCGGGCCCGGTTGGGGTCGGGGGTGGTCGTGCTGGCCTCGGTGGTGAACGAGAAGGTGGCCATGGTGGCCATGGTCACGCCGGACCTGGTGGCCCGCGGGCTGCAGGCGGACGCGCTGGCCCGCCACGCCGCGGCAGTCCTCGGCGGGAGCGGCGGCGGCCGGGCCGAGCTGGCCCAGGCCGGCGGGCGGGACGTGGCGCGGGTGGAGGCGGCGCTCGGGAGCGTTCCCGACGCGGTGCGCGCCGCCCTCGCCCCGGCGGGGCGGTAGGCGCCCGTGGGGCGTGGGCAGCGGGAGGCGCCGACCGGCCGTGTGCTCGCGCTGGACCTGGGGACGCGCCGCATCGGCGTCGCCCTCAGCGACCCCGGCGGCGTGATTGCGCAACCGCACGGGGTCATCGAGCGGCGCGGGCTGCGGGAGACGCTGGAGCACGTGGCCGCCCTGGTGGCCGCCCACGGGGTGGCGCGCGTGGTGGTCGGCGAGCCGCGGACGCTGGCGGGACGCGCCGGCCGGCAGGCCGCAGCAGCCGCACGCTTCGTGCGCGCGCTGCAGGCCCGGGTGCCGGTGCCGGTGGAGCGGGTGGACGAGCGCCTCAGCACCGCCGCGGCGGAGCGCGCCCTCCTGGCCGGCGGGGCGTCGCGCGCCCGCCGCCGGGCCACGCGCGACGCGGTGGCGGCGGCCCTCATCCTGCAGACCTACCTGGACCGCCGCCGCGCCGCGGGGGCGCCGGGGGCCGACCCGCCCGGCCCGGCCACGCGGTCGTCCCCGGGGCGTTCCTCGTCGGTGGGCCCCAGCGCCTTCCTTGTCGGTGGGAAAGAAACTGTGCTAGACTCCGTTGGCCGTGCGAGGCCGGAGGTGGCGGGAGTGGGCACGAAGCGGGAGACGATCAGCCTGGTCGACGACCAGGGCAACGAGCACGAGTTCAACGTCGTGGACGTCATCGAGGTCGAGTCGCGTCGCTACGCGGTCCTCCAGCCCACCGAGGGGGGCGACGAGGCGGTGATCTTCCGGGTGGAGGACGACGAGACCCTCTCCGTCCTCGAGGACGAGGAGGAGTTCAACCGCGTGGCCGCCGCCCTCGAGGACCTCGAAGAGGACGAGGACATCGTCGACCTCGAGGACGAAGACGACGAAGACCTCGAGGACGAGGAAGACCTCGAGGACGAGGACCTGGAGGACGACCTGGAAGACCTCGAAGACGAAGACGAGGAGGCGTTCGACGAGGAGGACGAGGACCCGGAGGACGAGGAGGAGTAGCCGCTGCGGCTGGTCGCAGCGGTCCTGATCCTGGGGGCCCTGGCCGGTGCGGCCGGGGCCTTTGCCGTGGGCGCGGCGGCGGTCGCTCCGCGCGACCCCGCCGGCCCCGTCCGGGTGGTGCAGATCCCCCCCGGAGCCACCGTCCGCCAGATCGCCCGTCGGCTGGCCCAGGCCGGGCTCCTGCGCTCACCCGCCGCGTTCGAGGTGGCGGCCCGGGTGCGGCGGCTGGAGGGCCGGCTGCAGTCCGGGGAGTACGCGCTCTCCCCGGCCATGTCCACGCTCGAGATCCTCGACCGCCTGGCCCGGGGTCAGGTGCTCCTCCACCCGCTCACGATCCCCGAGGGGTCCACCCTGGTGCAGATCGCCGACCTGCTGGCCGCCCGGGGGCTGGGGGACCGGACGGCCTTCCTGCGCGTGGCCACGGAGGAGGGGGCGACCTTCCCCCACCCGTTCCTCCCGGGCCGCCCTAATCTGGAAGGCTACCTCTTCCCCGACACCTACCACCTGCCGCGGGGGCTGCCCGCGCGGCAGGTGGTCGCCCGCATGCTCGACCGCTTCGGGGAGCGGGTGCCCCAGGCGTGGCGCGCCCTCGCCCGCGCCCAGGGCGTCTCCTTCCACGAGGCCGTCATCATCGCCTCGCTGGTGGAGCGGGAGGCCCGGATCCCCGACGAGCAGCCGGTGATCGCCGGGGTCATCTACAACCGGCTGCGCCGGGGGATGCGCCTGGAGATCGACGCCACCGTCCTCTACGCCCTGGGCCAGCACCGGCCGGTGGTCACCGAACGCGACCTGCAGGTGGACTCGCCCTACAACACCTACCGGCATGCCGGGCTCCCCCCGGGGCCGATCGCCAACCCGGGGTGGGGGGCGCTGCGGGCCGCGCTCGCGCCGGCGCGCGTGCCCTACCTCTTCTACGTCCTCCGCCCCGACGGCCGCCACGCCTTCAGCCGCACCTTCGAGGAGCACCTGGCCAACGTGCGGCGCTACCGACGGTGAGGCTGCTCGACCTCTTCCGGCCCCGGCTGCGCCGGCGCTCGGTCTTCGACATCGACCTCGAAGCGCTGCGCGCCCAGGGCATCCGCGGCCTCATCCTCGACCTGGACAACACCCTCCTGCCCCACGGCAGCCGCGAGGTCACCGACGCGGTCCTGGTCTGGATGCGCCGGGTGCGCGAGGCGGGCTTGGGCGCCGTGCTGGTGACGAACAGCCGCGCCCGCCGCGTGACCACGGTGGCCGAGCGCCTCGGCATCCCGGTGGCGCGGGGCTTCATCAAGCCGGCGGTCTCGATGCTGCGCCAGGCGATGGCGCTCATGGGGACGGGCCCCGCGGAGACCGCCATGATCGGCGACCAGCTCCTCACCGACATGCTGGCCGGCAACCGCCTGGGGCTCTACACCATCCTGGTGACCCCGCTCAGCCCCCGCGAGCTGCCCACGACCCGCTACCTGAGCCGCCGCGTCGAGCGGTGGCTGCTCCGCCTGCTGGACCTGCCCCCCGCCGAATCGGAGCGCTAGGGACCCCGCACGGGCGGTCTCAGCACGTCGACGCGCGGGCATATCTCCTCCTGTCACGGCCCGGCGCAGCACCCGGTCACGGTCGGACGCAGGAGGCGCGGAGGCGCGGCAGGTGCGGCTCACCGACAACACCCGGAGCGTGCTCATCCTGCGGCTCGCCGCCGTCGCGGTGGGCGTCCTCTTCGTCCTCGTCGACCCTTCGGCCGGCCTGGCCGGCGCCCTGCCCCACCGCTCTCCGCTCGGGCCCCTCCTCCTGTTGGGGCTGCTGGCGGTCAGCACTGTGCTCGGGCCCCTCCTGCTCGCCCGCACCCGGCACCGCGCCCGGGCGGAGGCCGCCTGGCTGGCCACCGACCTGCTCCTCGTCGGCGGGCTCACCCGCCTGACCGCGGGGGCGGACAGCGTCTTCTACCTGTACTTCCCGGTCGTCCTGGCCTGGTCGGCGGTCGGGACCGGCCCGCTCAGCGGGGCGCTGGCCGGGCTGGCCGCGGCGGCCGTCTTCGGCCTGCTGGCCGGTGCGCAGAGCGGCCTGCGGGCGGTCGTGCAGACCGCCGTCCTCCTCCCCCTCCTCGGCGGCGTGCTGGGCTCGGCCCGCCTCCTCCACCGCCGCAGCCTCCTCGCCCGGCTGGAGGCGGCCCGCGCCGCGCGGGCGCAGTGGCAGCGGCTCGACCGCGCCGCCTCGACGATGCGCCAGATGGCGGCCCTCCCCCTGGAGACGCGGGTGGAGCGCTTCCTCACGGACCTCCTGGAGGTGGGGCGCGCCGACGTCGGCCTGGTGGCCCTGCTGGACGAGGACGGGGTGCCGACGGTGGCCGGCGTGCGCAACCTGGAGCTGCGGGAGTGGCGCGGCCGGCGGGTGCTGCCGGACAGCGGGGTCGTGGCGCGGGTGCTGGGGGCGGGTGAGGTGGCGGTGACGGAGCGGATGGACCTCGACCCGGAGTGGACCGAGTCCTTCGCCGGGTTGGAGGCGGCGGCCGCGCTGGCGGTGCCCCTCCAGATCGAGGGGCGGACCCTCGGCTTCGCCCTGGCCGGGCGCTCCAACGGGCGGCGCTTCTCCCGGAACGAGGTGGAAGCGCTGCGCGTGCTGGCCGACCAGGCCACTGTGGTCATCCACGACGCGCGCGTGCAGGAGCAGCTGCGCGACCTCCTCTACAGCGCCGTGAACACGCTCACCGCCGCGCTGGAGGCGAAGGATCCCTACACCCGCGGCCACTCCCAGCGGGTGGCCACCAGCGCGGCGGCCATCGCCGCGGAGATGGGCCTGCCGCCCGAGCAGGTGGAGCAGATCCGCCTGGCCAGCCTGTTGCACGACATCGGGAAGATCGCCACCCCCGAGCACATCCTGCGCAAGCGCGGGAGCCTCTCGGCCGAGGAGCGGCTGATCGTGAACCAGCACGCCGAGCGCGGCGCGGCCATCCTGCGGGAGATGCGGCCCTTCCGGCCCCTCGTCGACCTGGTCCTCCACCACCAGGAGAGCTACGACGGCACCGGCTACCCCGACGGGCTGGCCGGGGAGGCGATCCCGCTCGGCGCGCGCATCATCCGCGTGGCCGACACCTTCGACGCCCTCATCTCCGACCGCCCCTACCGGCGCGGGAAGAGCCTGACCGAGGCGGTGGAGGAGGTGCGGCGGATGGCGGGCACCACCCTCGACCCGGCGGTCGTGGAGACCTTCCTGCGCGTCCTGGCCACCAAACCGCCCTTCGACATCCAGCTGCGCATGTGGCGGGAGGGCTCGTGAGCGTGCTGGTGCGGCAGGACCGGCCCGCCGCCCGTCGAACCCAGGGGACGGCTGTGCGCTCCACCGACTAGTCCATGGGCCTCCGCCCCCTCCTGCAGGAACTCATCCTCGACGACGCCCGCGCCGCCGCGGTGGGCGGGATGGACGGCACCGTCGTGGAGGTCGTGGTGAAGGAGGGCGGGGTGGACCTGGGGCGGATGGCCGCCGACCTGGCCACTCTGATGAAACTGGGGGCATTCTGCGCCCGCAAGCTCGACGGCGGCGACCTCGACGCGGTCTCCGTCACCATGGACCGCCTGGCCCTGCTGGTCATGGCCCTCACCCCGGAGCACTTCGTGGCCGTCGTGTTGCGGGCCGGCGGCAACGTGGCCCGGGCGCGGCTGGCCATCAAGAGGCGTCGCAGCGAACTGGTGGAGCAGTTGACGTGACCCGCCGGGCGGCCGTGCTCCTGCTGCTCGCGGGGGCGGTGGTGGCGACGTCCGTCGGCCCGGCCGCCCCGGCCGCCGCCGCGTCTGCCGCCCCGGCCGCCGCCGCGTCCGCCGGCCCGCCCGCTCCCGCCGCCGCGGTGCCAGCCCGGGCCGAGCCGCCCTCCGCCCTGACGCACGGGGTAGCGCTCTATCGCCGCGGGCACCTGCGCGCCGCCGAGGCGGCCTTCCGCCGCGCGGTGGTCTTGCGGCCGCGCGACCCGCAGGCTCACCAGTGGCTGGCCGCCGTCCTCTACCACCGGCGCCGTCTCGCCGACGCGCGCGCCGTGCTGCGGCGGGCCCTCGCCCTGGCCCCCCACAGCCCCGACCTGTGGCTGTGGTTCGGGTACGTGCAGGCGCAGCGGGGTGATGTGGCCGGAGCCCGCCACGCCTTCCGGCAGGTCCTGCGGCTGCGCCCCGCCGGCCCGGCCGCCGAGCTGGCGCGGCGCGGCCTGTGGGCCCTCCAGCCGCTGACCTCGCCGGCGGCGCGCCGCGCTCCGGCCGCGGCGCCGGCGGTGCTCGACCCGCGCACCTACCACCGCCTCGCCCGCGCCTACAACCCGGCGTTGAGCGAGGTGGAGGCCTCGCTCATCGCCGCCGCCATCCTAGGCTACGGCCACCACTACAACCTCGACCCGCGCCTGATTGTCTCGGTGATCGCCATCGAGTCCGGGTTCGCGCCGCGGGCCCGGTCGCCCAAGGGGGCCATGGGGCTGGGGCAGCTGATGCCGGCCACCGCCGCCGCCCTGGGAGTGGACGCCGACGACCCGGTGCAGAACGTCTACGGGACGGTGCGGGTGTTGCGGGGCCACCTGGACCGGTACGGCTGGACCAACCTCCACCTGGCGCTGGCGGCCTACAACGCGGGCAAGGGCGCGGTGGCGCGGTACGGGGGCGTCCCGCCCTACGCGGAGACCCGCTGGTACGTCTACAACGTCATGACACTCTACCGCCGGCTGCTGGCCCGCTATCCGGCGTCGCCGACCGAAGGCGACCGCCGCCCGTCGCCCGAAGGAAGCCCGCGGTCGGTGCCGGGGAGCCGCCGGGTCGGGGGCGGCTGAGGGAAGTCTAAGTCCGAAACGACGTGGGCACGGAGGGGATGAGCGGCAAGGACGCGGCAGAGTTGGCAGTGATTTAGGGAAGCAAGGCGACAAGGGCAAACCCGCCGCGAGGCGGGGACGCAAAGCCACGGAGCCCACCCGGGCCCGCCGGGTTGCCGCCGGGGTGCGCGGCGCGCGTGTGCAGGCGCTGTCACGACGGCGCCCACCGGGGTCCCTGGGGGCGCCGTCGGTGTGTCGTCGGGGCGTCCTGCCGATGCGCGCATGAGCCCAGAGACCTCCGGACACCGTCGACACCTTCCGCCAGCCCCGGCGCGAAGGGTGCGCCCCGTGCGGGCGCTGGCCCTGCTGGCGCTGGCGCTGACCGCCGCCGCCTGTGCGGGGCGCGGGAGCGCCGGGACGACGGTGCGCGTCGGCGTGATCGTGCCGCTCACGAGCGGCGTGCCGGGCGCCGCCCGCTCGGCGGTGCAGGGGGCGCAGCTCGCCGCGGACGAGGTGAACGCCGACCGGGGTGCGGGCGGGCGCCGTCTGGTCCTCACGGTCGTGGACGACCGCGGGGTGCCCGAGGAAGCCACGCGGCTGTTCGCGGCGTTCGCGGCCCAGGAGGTCGTGGCGGTGGTGGGCCCGCTTACCGACCCGACCACCATCGCCGCGGCCCCGGCGGCCGAGCGCCACCGCCTCGTCCTGATCTCCCCCGGGGCCACCGGACAGCTCCCCTACGGCGGTCACTACGTCTTCCGCACCGCGCTCCCCGCGCGCACCCAGGCGCAGGCCGTGGCTGCCCACCTGGTGGAGCGGCTGGGCCTGCGGCGCATCGCCGTCGTGCACGACAGCAACGACTACGGCACCACGGTGGCCATGGCCTTCGCCGAGGCAGTGCGGCGGCGGGGCGGGCAGATCACCAGCCTGCGCCTCTACCGCGACGGGGACCGCGACTTCACCCGGCACGCCCGCGGCCCGGGGGAGGAGGGGGCGCAGGCCGTCTTCCTGGCCGGCTATCCCGACGAGGGGGCGCAGGTGCTGCGGGCCCTGCGCGCGGCGGCGCCGCGCCTGGTGGTGGCGGGCTCGGATGCGCTCTACTCTCCCGACACCCTGGCCTGGGCGGGCGAGGCGGCGGCGGGGCTCTACGTGCCGGCTGGCTTCGCGCCGGACGTGCCGCTGCCGCTGGTGCGCGACTTCGTGGCGCGCTACCGGGAGCGGTACGGGCAGACCCCCGACCAGTTCGCCGCGCAGGCCTACGACGCCGTGCGCCTGGTGGCCTTCGCGGTGCGCCGCGGCGGTCCCGACCGCACGCGCGTCCGCGAGGCCGTCGCCGGCGTCCGGCGGTTCCCCGGTGTGACAGGCGAGCTCGCCTTCGACCGCTGGGGCGACCCGGTGCGGGACGTCGTCATCACGCGGGTGGAGGGCGGACGGTTCAGCACGGTCGGACCCTGAAGACCACGGCCCCGTCCTCACGGGCGGGGCGTCGCCGAGGGAGGGAACAGAGCGCCATGGCAGTCGTCACATCCCGTCGCCGCGCCATCCGGCGCATCGGGCTCGCACTCCTGCTGGTCGCCGCGGTGGGCTGGCCGGCGGCGGCGCAGCCCCGCACCTTCATCGCCGTCGCCACCGGCGGGACGGCCGGGGTCTACTTCCCGCTGGGCGCGGCGCTGGCCGAGATCTGGTCGAGCCGCGT